>JBMOHO010000103.1:0-11226 GCA_049317805.1 Saprospiraceae bacterium | reverse complement strand
TTTTGTTAACAAAAAAAGTCAAGGGAAATTTGCACAAATCTTGCGGCACTCGTTTACCTTTGTGTCTGTAATGTTGTGTTGATGGCCATTTTTCTTTCTTGTTAGGGCACAATCAATACATATTATACGGATTAAAATTTATTTCCTTATAACCGATTTTTTTTTAATATACACAAATTCAGATTTTCAAGCCATTGAAAATCTGGGTAATATTCTTTTTTTTAATCTCATCCAATCTTTTTGGGTATTTTCTAATTTTCCGAGCTCTCATGAAAAAAGCAATTACATTTCTCCCCTTTCAGGCGAAGTGGGGTACAGGCATCCAGGTGTTGATGTTGTCTCTTGTCGCCATTTTACCTTCACTCGCATACAGCCAGAATGCTGACGTCCGCCAGGAAATTGGCGATCTCTCTGCCATCGATTGGAAAAACGTCCCCGCTTTTGAAGCAGCCATTGCACAGGAAGATGCCCGAATGGACGGCTATCTTGCTGCACCGGGTCTTTCAAGCGAAGATCGAGCGCTGTATTTGTCGTATCAGCGGATGTTGGACTTGGTATTGTCCAATGCACAGGCAAACAAGCCGCTGGATGAGGCCGTTTACGACAGTTATGAACAGGTTCTAAAGGAATCGCTGGTCGATCCTGATCTTAAGCCTGCACCTCAGGGGCTGCTGATCACCTTTGTGCCTGGACTGATTGAAGTGCTCACCGTGGCACCGGAGGCGGATGCTTCCGGGCAGTAAGTCCTGATTTTTGCTCCTTTGGGGCTTTATGCATTTGGTCTGATACATGGGCAGGTGCATTATTTTCCTTCATTGTCTCTAATCTTTTCTCTCATGAAAAAGAATATACTTGCTAACGGGCGTATGATCGCCTGTGCCCTTATCGGGGCATTTGCGCTTGTTTTTGGCCCATTATCGGCCCAGACAACGTTGCTCTCTGCTTCCGGCGACGGGGGCTTTCAAAACGGTGCCACATTTGCCGCCAACGGCTGGACGGTAGTGAACGGTGCCGGCATCGCAAACCAGTGGTTTGTAGGTACGGCACCAACCTTGTTTGCCAACAACAGCGCTTATGTCAGCGACGATCCTGCCGGCGCAACCCACAATTACAACAATGCTTCAGGGTCATTGGTGCATTTTTACCGCGACATCATTTTGCCTGCCGGGGAAACAAACCTCACTTATGGTTATGATTGGTATTGCCAGGGAGAAAGCACGTATGACTTTATCCAGATTTCTGTGGGCCCCACTTCCATTGTTCCTGTGGCGCAAAGTGGCATAACAGGTTCGGTAACCATCACCAACCCATTGATTCCAGGCACGACGGTTATCGGCGCGCACAACTTGCTGGGAACCGTTCAAACGGTATCTTCTACGATTTCCAGTTCCCAGTTTGGCAACTGCTTTGCGCCAGTCACGATTCGACTTTTCATTACGTGGCGAAACGACGGCTCTGCCGGTACGCAACCGCCCGCAGCAATTGATAATATTTCGCTGACCTCGGTGGCTCCAGCAGGTGGTCCGTTATCGGGAACCAGGACGGTTGGCCCCGGCGGCAACTACACTACTTTGACGAGCGCCGTAAACGCCGTTAACCTGAATGGGGTGACGGCACCGGTTGTCCTGGAGCTGTTGTCTTCGTATACCAGCGCTGGGGAAACCTTTCCAATCGTATTGGGTGGGCAATCTTCTTGCAATCCGCCGACATCAACCAACACAGTGACCATTCGGCCGGCAGCCGGAGCAACTGCATTGTCTATTGCCGGCAACAATGCCGGACCCACCATTGATTTCAATGGCGGCAGGTGGTGGCGCGTTGACGGACGCCCTGGCGGGGCTGGTTCAGCTAAAGAACTGATCATATCTAACACGAACACGACGGGGCAAGCCATTCGGTTGATCAACGAAAGTTCGAACAACATCGTCCGGTATTGCGATGTCCGCGGGGTAAATACGTCTACAACGAGCGGGGTTATTCTTTTCAGTACAACCTCCGGCGTAAACGGCAACGACAACAACCTGATTGAGTTTAATGATATTCGTGACGGCGCCACAACGCCCGCCAACTGCATTTACAGCCTTGGTTCCACGACCTCTCGCAACACTTGGAACAGCAACAACACCATTGCGAACAACAATATTTACAACTTCTTCCTGTCTTCGAGTACTTCATTCGGCATGGTGGTTACTACTGGTAGCACCAACTGGACCATCAGTGGCAACAGTTTCTATCAGACGGTTGCCCGCACGCTGGCGGCGGCGCAGTTCAGCGCCATAAACATGACCAATACCATCACGGAGAATTTTGTCATCACCAATAACTTCATCGGCGGTTCAGCACCCCAATGCGGCGGGGCAGCAATGACCTTGACCGGTGCGGGCAACTTTAGGGGCGTAAACCTCACCGTAGGACCAGGTCTGACTACCATTCAGGGAAATACCATCCGAAACATCAACCTGACCACTTCCAATGCAACCTTGTTCAACGGTGGTCTTTTGTTGGGGCAGGGCTCGTTCCTGTGTTCCGGGAATACCATTGGAAGCCTGACGGAAAACAACAGCATTGCGCTCACCTATTCCGGGTCGTCATCCGGCTTTGGAGGCATCATTGCCGGGGGGACTTCGCCAACCAATTTGGTTACCATCAGCAACAACAACGTTGGCGGCATCACATTAGTCACTTCCGGCGTACCTGCAACGCCTCCTGTGCTTCGGGCCATTTCTGTACAGGGCACTTCTGTGGGCCACAACTATGTGGTTACAGGAAACACCATCGGAAGCCAAACGCTGGCAAACAGCATCTCGGGCGACGGCAACGTGGCTGGTTCGGTTACCGGTATTGTATCGTTCTCCAATGCACCCAACCAACAGATCACGAACAACAACATAGCCAACATGGTTGCCCCCAATACCAACACGACCAACGTCATGTGGGGCATTTTGGCGCAGGGCACCACCAACGTCGGCACGTATAACATTTCCGGAAATACCATCCGGGATCTGCAATCGGCCAGCAGCGCAACCGGAACAGGCGGCGCAGCGTCCATCATGGGCATTTCGATCATAACGAACTTGTCGACGTTTGGCGTCAACACCGTTGCTCAAAACACCGTCCACTCACTGGTGAATACCAACGCCACTGCGGCGGCTTCGGTGACCGGCATCGTCAACAGTGTGCCTTTGGTGACCAACAACACGGTGGCGCGCAATTTTATCCACAGCCTGAACTTGCAAAGTTCTGCGACCACCGGTATTGTGACCGGTATCCAGTTGAATGCCGGTGCCTCAAACGTGCAGAACAACATGGTTCGGCTGGGTGTAGACGCTGCAGGCGCTGATATTACCAACGGTTACGGGTTTTTTGGCATCCGGGAAGCGGTTGGGAACAACAACGTGCAATTCAACAGCGTGTACATCGGAGGCGCAGGGGTAAGTGCGGGCTCGACCGCTACGTTTGCGTTTACAAGCGCGGTAACAACCGGCACACGCAACTACATCAGCAACATATTCCACAATGCGCGCTCAAACGGCGCAGGTACAGGCAAACATTACGCCATCACCATGGGTGGTACAACGCCCAATCCGGCAGGTATTGCGAGCAACTACAATGATTTATTCGTTTCTGGAACAGGCGGTTTTGTCGGCTTGTACAATGCAGTGGATCAAACAGCGCTTGCTGACTGGCGCACGGCTACAGGCAATGATTTCCAGAGTGTGAGCGCCAACCCGCAGTTTGTAGCGCCAAACGGAACGGCCAACACCGTTGACCTGCACATCCAGGCAGGCGTAGCCACGGTGGTAGAAGCCGGGGGGCAGCCTGTTGTGGCGGTAACCACCGATTATGATGGTCAAACCCGCAGTTCACTGACGCCCACAGACATTGGCGCCGATGCCGGCAACTTTACGCTGTCTGACGCTTCCGGCCCGGGTATAGCCTACACCATATTGGGTGGCGCTTGTGGCACAGGCAACATTGCTTTGAATAATGTAAACATTACAGACGGTACCGGCATTCCGCTTGCGGGTGCCCTGGTTCCGCGGGTATACTACCGCAAAGGCGCTGGCGCATGGTTTTCCAATGCCGGTACACTGGCCAGCGGCAACGCCAACAACAGCACATGGAGCTTCAACATCCTGGCGGCAGATATGGGTGGCCTGGCTGCTGGCGATGTCGTTTCGTATTATGTAATTGCACAAGACAACGCTGCCAGAATTGGCTCTAATGCGGGCGGTGCAGTAGCAACCGACGTGAACAACGTCACGACACAACCAGTAACACCCAACACGGTTACCGTGCAAGGCGCACTGATGGGAACCTATACGGTAGGTGTTGGCGGCAATTATGCGACGCTTACGGCGGCTGTGGCCGATTACAATACCAAGTGTATAGCTGGTCCGGTTGTGTTTAGCCTGACAGATGCCACGTATCCTGCTGAAACCTTCCCGATTGCCATCAACCAGATTTTCGGCGCGAGCGCCGTCAATACGTTGACCATTCGCCCGGCGGCAGGTAATGCTGCCACCATCAGCGGTGCCTCTACCACCAGCATCATTCGTTTCAACGGTGCCGATTGGGTGATTTTAGACGGTTCAAACGCAGGGGGGACAGATAGAAGCCTTACATTGAACAACACTTCAACTGCCGCCTCAACAGCGGTTGTATGGGTGTCGAGCCTTGGTGCCACCACCGGTTCGGAGAACAACATCATCAGAAACTGCAACATCGTAGCCGGCAGCAACACAGTGACTTCCACCTTTGGCATTTTTGTGGGCGGAACGACCATTTCAACCACCGGTACGGGAGACAACAACGACAATCTGGAAATTCAGAACAATGCCATTACAACGGCTTATTATGGTATTTACGCCCGTTCTTCTTCCATTTTGACGGCAAACGATGGTTTACAAATCATTGGAAATGCTATTGGTTCAGCAGTTGCAGCTAACTATGTCTTGTTCAGGGGAATGGACATTCACTACGCCAATGCGCCTGTGATCCGGTCGAACACCGTTTTTAACATGATTACGTCTACTCTGGGTACTAGTATTGCAGGCATCGATCTTGGTACCGGCGTAGTGAACGCCCAGGTTATCCGAAATAACCTGACCGGTATCCAAAACACCAACACAGGCGGATGGGGATCGTATGGTATTTTCATCAGCGGAACGGCGGGCACCATCGGGACTTTGATGGCAAACAATTTTATTTCGGACATGCTTGGTTCGAACTATTTTTCCGGTACCACATTCCACGCCTATGGTATTCGCCTTTCCGGGGGATTTAATACAAGGGTGTACAACAACTCGATCAATTTCTTCGGACCTGTTACAGGCGGTACATCTGCCAGCAACTCGGCAAACCTGATCATCACCTCTACATTGGCTCAGGGTACCGAAATACGGAACAACATTTTCCGCAATACGCAGGAATTTGCTATTTCCGGCTCCAATACGTACAACGTGTATGCTATTGCCGGGGTAGAATTTGTGGCCATTAACAACAACGTCTATTACGGTGTGGGTAATGCCAATACCACGTACAACGTTGGTTTTGACGGCGTTGCCCGGACGTCCCTTGCCGCCTGGCAAAATGCTACGGGTCAAGACGGCAGTTCGTTTGGCGTTCAACCCAATTTTGTCAGCAACACAGATTTGCACCTGACCGCCAACACCAACCAATGTATTGATGGCGGCGGCGCTCCGTTGGCCCAGGTTACAATAGATATAGACGGACAGGCGCGCAATGCCACCACGCCGGATATCGGTGCCGACGAATTTGCAAACCCCGATTTGAATCTATCGGTGAGTGAAAACTCCGGGCTTAATAACGCCAACGACGGTGTTGTATGTTCCGGCGCCACGGTGACCCTAACGGGCGCAGGTGGATCAACTTACAACTGGAGCACCGGTTTCAATGGCAATCCGCTTGTGGTGAATCCTGTTTCAACTACTACATACACGGTTACCATTTCTCAATCCAACGGGTGTACAGACGTTTTGTCCACCATCATCACCGTAAATCCGCTGCCTACAGCCTTTGCCGTCACTGGTGGCGGGTCTTACTGCGCTCCGGGCGTAGGTGTGCCAGTTGGGCTTAGCGGTTCTGTGAATGGAGTTAGCTATCAATTGCGGCTCAACGGGGTAAATACCGGTTCTCCGGTGGCTGGTACGGGAAGCGCCATAGCTTTTGGCAATCAAACCCTTTCGGGCAATTACACCGTTGTCGCTACAAGTGCGTCTACCAACTGTTCGGCCAACATGACCGGCACTGCAGTGGTAACGGCATTTTCATCGCCACTGGCATTTAACGTGACGGGCGGCGGCACATATTGTAGCCCAGGTTTGGGTGTACCGGTCGGTTTAAGTGGTTCTCAGGCTGCCGTTACGTATCAATTGTTGCGAGGCGGCGTGAATGTGGGCGCTCCGGTAGCGGGTACAGGCTCACCTTTGGCTTTTGGAAACCAAACGGTTGCGGGCGTCTATACAGTAGTAGCCACCTCCAACGTGGGTGCTTGTACTGCCACCATGACGGGCGCCGTTACGGTTACCGTCAATGCCAGCCCTTCCTTAAGCGCTTCTACCGTTCAACCGACCACTTGTGTAGCGGCCAACGGATCCATTAACCTGACTGTAACCGGTGGCGTAGGTCCTTTCACATATAACTGGCAAACATCCAACGGCAGCGGCCTGGTACAAGGTCAGGAAGATCAGAGCGGGCTTACAGTAGGCACCTATACCGTCGTAGTTACGGGCTCAAACAATTGCACGGCAACATTGGCAGTTACCCTTTCGGGTCCGGGCGGCTGCGAGGTTTGTCCGGTGGTTGGCGCATTGAATGCATCTCCTTCAGGCGTATGCGTCAATACAACCGTTTCCCTGACGGCTTCCGGATTATCGGATATGGGCAACACCTATGGCATTACATTTAAATTCTTCGGCGCGCCAACGAGCACACCTTATGTAGGCGGCACGGTCATTGCAACCATACCGAACAGCAGTTTGGGCAACAACGGTACGACAGCGCAAACCAGCACGTCATTTGCAAGCGGCGCTACATACTATATTTATGCAGTGTTGGATCAATTGCCTATTGACCAAAGCTGCAGGCCTTCGGCTCTGGTTGTGTTACCCGTTGTGAATATTCCGAGTGTCAATCCGGTATCCAATCAGGTTGTTTGCAACAATGCAGCCACCGCAGCGGTGAACTTCTCCGGTCCGGTACCCGGTACCATTTACAAATGGACCAACAATACGCCAGGCATCGGTTTGGCCGCTTCCGGCACAGGCAACATTGCATCCTTTACAGCCATCAACAGCGGAAGTGCACCAGTGGTGGCTACCATCACAGTTACCCCGGAAACCCTGCCATCTGTCGGCGCGGTTTGCACAGGCGCGCCAATAACGTTTACCATTACGGTGAACCCGACGCCTGCTGTCAATGCCGTAGCCAATCAGGTTGTTTGCAACAACAGTGCAACCGCAGCTGTCAATTTCACCGGACCTGTTGCTGGTACCACATACGCGTGGACGAACAACACGCCATCCATTGGCCTGGCTGCTGCCGGAAACGGCAATATAGCTTCCTTTACAGCTGTTAACACCGGCACGACACCCGTTACAGCTACCATTACGGTAACCCCCACCGCCAACGGCTGTACAGGCGCACCCATTACCTTTACCATTACAGTTAATCCAACGCCGAACGTTGCCGCAGTAACCAACCAGGTACTTTGCAGTGGCAGCACTACAGCAGCGGTGACCTTTACCGGTAATGTTCCGGGAACGGTATTCAACTGGACGAACAATGCACCTTCAATCGGCCTTGCAGCATCCGGCTCAGGAAACATAGCATCCTTCACCGCCACCAATACGGGTAATGCACCTGTGGTGGCAACGATCACGGTTACGCCGGTTTTTGCCAACGGCGGAACAAACTGCTCGGGTACGCCGGTCACGTTTACGATCACCGTCAACCCGATTCCGTCGATCAACGCATTGGCCAACGTGGCGTATTGCAACAACACCACAGGCGGCCCAATTGCCTTGAACGGCCCTGTAGCAGGTGCCACCTATACCTGGACCAACAGCAATACGGCCATCGGGTTAGGTGCCTCGGGCACAGGCAATATTCCTGCGTTTACCGCCACCAATGCGGGAACAGCCCCCATCAGTGGAACCATTACGGTCACTGTGTCGTATTCCAATGGCGGTGTAACGTGTCCGGGTGTTCAGACGTCAAGTTTCATCATCACGGTGAACCCAACACCGACTGTCAACCAGCCAGTAAATCAGGTTGTTTGCAGCGGAAACGCCACCAATGCGGTCACGTTAACCAGCATCGTTCCGGGCACCACATTTAACTGGACGAACAATACCCCGGCAATTGGTTTGCCCGGATCAGGTACAGGCAACATACCATCTTTTGTCGCTGTCAACAATGGTGTATCGCCGGTTACCGCCACCATTACCATTACTCCGGTATACACCAACGGCGGCATAACCTGTTCTGGCACGCCACGCGCCTTTACCATTATTGTCAACCCAACACCCACTGCCGGAGCTCTTGCCAATCAGGCCGTTTGCAGCGGGCAAAATACATCCGGCGTCAATTTTGCGGGTGTCATCGGTGCGGTTTACACCTGGACAAACAACACGCCTTCCATTGGTTTGCCGGGAAGCGGAACAGGAAATATACCCTCGTTCAAAGCCGTTAACAATACCGTCAATCCAGTGGTCGCTACCATTGTAGTCACCGCTACCTATACCAATGCCGGTGTGACCTGCAGCGGTCCGGTAAGCACCTTTACCATAACGGTGAACCCTACGCCGATAGTAGATGCGGGTGCCGACAAGGCAATCTGTCCCGGCCAAAGCGTTACGCTTAGCGCTACAGGCGGCGTCACCTGCAGTTGGTCGCCCATTACGTACCTGACAGGTGCCAATACATGCAATCCGGTGGCCAGTCCACCGGTTACAACGCTGTATACCGTTACGGTGACCAATGCTTCTGGCTGTACCAATACCGATCAGGTTTGGGTTCAGGTGCACGTTGACCAGGCCCTCGTTTGCAATGATAATGTGCAGGTTTCTTTAGACCCGGACGGCCAGGCGGTTGTTTTGCCCGACATGGTGCTGGAAGGAACGTATGACAACGACGCGTTTTACAGTGTGCAAATCTTCAACAACCAAAACCAGCCGCAACCCAACCCGGTGACCTGCGCCAATGTGGGCCAAACGCTCAAGGTTCGGGTAAGGGACAACTGCAATGGCAATTATTGCTGGGGTACCATTAAAGTGGAGGACAAACTGGCACCGGAGTTGACTTGCAATAATGTAACGGTCAATTGTGCAGTAACCAATTACACACCAGCTTACTTAGCCAATGTGTTGGGTATTGGCGCAGCCAATCCGACCGCTATTGACAACTGCGTAAACGTCGACTTGAATTATTCCGATGAACTGTTTGACCTTGATTGCACGACTTCCGTAAATGGCATCAGCGGGCTCAGCGCTTATGTACGCCGATCCTGGACAGCAGTGGATGGCAGCGGTAATCAGGCCTCTTGCACACAATTTATTTACTTCCGTCGTATTGATGTGGCAGATATTCAACTGCCGGCAGATGTAACGGTGTCTTGCAGCAATCCGAATACTGGCCCTTCGTTTACCGGCGCGCCGTTTATTCAGGCGTTTGGACAAACATTCCTGCTGTCGCCCAACAATACGTTCTGTGAGTTGAATGCAGTATATACAGATCAGTTGCTTCCTGTTTGCGACGGCACGTATAAAATTTTGAGAACCTGGACGTTGTACGACTGGTGTAAACCTACAGTGTACGGTGTGAACCCGAAAAACCACATCCAGCTGATCAAAGTAAACGACGATCAGGGGCCTGTAGTAACTTGTCCGACAAACATCACCGTTACAACGGATCCATTCAGCTGTGAACGCGACCTTGACTTGCCTGATTTTATCGTTTCGGATAACTGTTCCCGTCTGGCTTCAGTAAAGGCGCAGTATGCCGTAAACAACATCGGATTTACCGTTGACGGTAACTTTAGCAGCTTCCCGGGGAATAATTTCTGGATACCCGATACGCTTGGTGTTTTGGGCTTTGCTCAAAACCTGCCATTGGGTACAACGCTGATTTCATACGTCATTTCTGATGATTGCGGCAATACCAACACCTGTGCGTTTAATGTGACGGTTGAAGACGGTGTGCCACCCACAGCTGCCTGTGACGAATTTACCCAGGTTTCGCTCGGTATTGACGGCATGATTCTGGTCAATGCGTCTACATTCGATGACGGCTCGTATGATAACTGCTCGCCGGTGACTTTTAAAGCGCGGCGCATGGACAACAACGACTGCCAGTCCAACGGATTCTTTTATGACCAGGTGAAGTTCTGTTGCGAGGATATTGGCGACACCCTTACGGTTGTTTTCCGGGTGTATGATGTTCCTGTCGCTGCCGGCGATGTGGCCCTTGACTTTGAAGAGCTTAACGCCAATGATTGCATGGTGCAGGTGTTTGTAGACGACAAAATCAAGCCTTCTTGCCTTGCGCCTGCAAACGTGACGGTTTCCTGTGAAAACTTTGACCCAAGCCTCTGGGCTTACGGTCAACCTGTTGTTACCGATAACTGCTGCGTAGATACGGTTACCTCAACGGCAAACCTTAACGCATTCGATACCCTGTGCAACAAAGGCACCATCATTCGCCGCTTTACAGCTGTCGATTGCGCCGGGCAACAAACACAGTGCTCCCAACGGGTTATTGTAAACTACGAACAAGACTACTATGTGCGTTTCCCGAATGACGTGATCGTAACCTTCTGCGACTCTTCGGGCGTATACGGCGAACCAACCTTGTTTGGCGAAGATTGCGAACTGCTCGGAATGTCTTTCGAGGACCAGGTATTTACGGTTGTACCAGACGCATGCTTTAAAATCGAGCGAACGTGGAAGATCATCAACTGGTGTACATACGATGCGAACGCACCTTGCATCAACGTGCCAAACCCGGAGCCAAACGCGACGGCCAACTCTTCTGCCAACCTGCCCGGCCCGATCGTATCGCCATTGGGCACGCCAAACCCGTGGGCGCCAACAGTGGTAAAAATCAAAGCCTCTGACCCGGTTGCGACCAACTACTCGACGTTCTGGAACGCCAACGCCAACTGCTATGTGTACAAGCAGATCATCAAGATCATTGACACACAGG
>JBMOHO010000102.1:0-11418 GCA_049317805.1 Saprospiraceae bacterium | reverse complement strand
TTTTGCGGTTTTGCGGTTTAATTTTTTTTTAAGTGGTGTAACATCAGTGCGAAAAAGTGCGTAACAACAATTACTAATATGGTACCGCCGCCAAAGGGCCTGTTTCCGGCTCCGCTTCCACCACCTTGTCTTTTATAAGCCAGCGCACTAAAATGGGCACCAGAAACAGATCGCAAAACAACGCACCCGCCAGTGTGATGCTTACCAGCAGCCCTACTATCAGCGACGGCGGATGGATGGAAAACAGCATCACCAAAAAGCTGAAAAACAAGATAATGCTGCTCAGAACCATCGCTTTGCCCGTTTCTTTCAACGTGATGTGCAGCGATTCCTCTACCGAAAGCTTTCGGCTGCGGCATATCTTAAAAGTGCTCAAAAAGTGAATCGTGTCGTCAGTGGCTATGCCAAACACGATGCTGAACACCGTGGCAATGCCCGCTTCCAGTGGGATGTTGCCAAACCCGATGAGTGCGCCCGCAAAAAACAGCGGAAACACGTTGGGCACAAGAAACACAAGTACCATGCGCACGTCGCGGAACATGAACCCCATGATAAGCGCCACAAGGAGCACCGAAGGCACCAGGCCCTGCAACATATTGTCGCGGATATAACTCGAGTTTTTATCCAAAATCAACCCCGTACCCGTCAGCTTAAACCGCGCAATGGTAGAGTCAGTGTTGGTCGCCCACCATTGTTCGATGCCTAATTGTACGGTGCGCACACTGTCGCGCCCCACATCGGTGATGCGGGCTGCTATGCGGGCTTTGTCGTGGTTTTTGCTCATCAACACGTCGGTGACACCAGCGGGAGCTTTGGCGGCTAAGGTGCGGTAGCGCTCAAATTCGGCGAGGCTGTCGGGAAAATGGTATTCATCCGTTCGGTTGCCGTAGCGCATGGCGCGCAAGCTGCGGTACAAGTCGTTGATGGAACTGACGGTTTTGATGGAGCCGTACGTACGGAGGTGCGTTTCCACTTTGTCCATTTCGCGCAGCACCTCATAGTCGTCGGCCATTCGGCCGTTTTGGGGCATCACGGCCACCTCGAGGGGCCTGAAACCAGCAAACTTTTTTTCGAAATACAGGAAGTCTTTCGTGATTTGCTGGCCGCGCGGCAAGTTGTTTTTCACCTTGTAATTGGTATGGATCATGGAAATGCCCAGGAAACACAAGCCCAGCAAAACTACAGATACCCCAATGATGGCACCGCGTTTTTCGATGGTAAAGCGGTACACCCATTCCATAAACGTGTCCCAAAGCGCATATTCCCGGGTAGGTTTGATCAGTTGTATCTCGGTAAAACGCGGCAACATAGCCCATAGCCACCCGTAAATGGTGAAAAAGGCGATGATGACCCCCAGTGCCGCGTTGATGCCAAAACCCTGAATGGGCAAGGTGCGGTTGGTGAGCAAAGAAGCAAACCCCAATGCGGTGGTGGTACAGGTGATGAACGTAGCCAGACCCACCTCGCGAATGGTGATGCGCATGGCGCTGCGGCGGTCGTGCCCCTTGTGCAGCTCATCGAGGTACTTGGTCGACAAGTGGATGGTATCGGCCACCCCCACAATGCAAATCAGGATGGGATACAGGGCTGCCAGGGCATTCAGCTCCCTGCCCAAAGCGCTGAGGGCACCCAGAAAAAACAGGAGGGCCAAGCCGATGCCTGTCATGGCCACCAGCACCGTAGCCACGCGGCGGTATATGAAAAACAAAACGGCGCACGACAACAGTGCCGCAATGATGGTGGATACGATGACCTCCCGCTTTTCCATCCATACCAAATCGCGCTGAAAACAGGGTCGCCCCAGTTTGTGCACCTGTTCAAACGGGTAGCGCTTCAGCAAGGCTTCCAAAGCGGCCATGAATTCCTCGGCCTGCTTCAGGGTATTTTGATCCACCAATTTGATCACCACGTTCATGGCCGTGGCGTCTTCCGAAATGAGGTTGTGCACAAAACGCTGGTCTTGCAAAATGCGCGTCCGGTCGGTGTCAAAATATTCCGGTTGATCCAAGTGAATGGCTGGCACCGAGGTGATGCCAAACGGCGTTTGGAGCGGATAGCTCAGTTTGGTGAGCGACAAAGTGCTTGTGGCATGGGGCAATTTGGCCGCTTCGAGCGTAAAATCGTGAAATTGTGCCAAAAAAGTGCTGTCGAACACCCCTTCGGATCGATCAACCGCCACGAGCAGAAAATTGTCGTCGCTTTCAAAATCCTTGATGAATTCTTTGAAAAACTCGTAGTCCGGATCGCCTTGCGGAAAAAACTGCGCGAAGTCAAAAGTAAATTGAAGGCGCGTCAGCAAAAAAATGCTGCACAAAACGAGCACGCCATAGGCGCCAAGCAAGAGGTTGCGGTTGCGGTGCATGGAACAGATAACAAGGGTTGGTGGGCGCCAGCTTTTCCGGTGCCGTAAGGGGAACGAATAAGCGGTTTATTCGTTGAATTTAACCGTGTATTTAGATTCAATCTATTGTTGGCGTGCAGACAGGGGCAATCGCCTACCTTTGTACTGCTGATTGCTACATCTCATTTTTCTTAACCATTGCCGCACCATGAACACCTTTTCCTTGGCCGATTTTCAAGCCGACATCCGGCAGGGCATACCCGCCGAACTGCCGCCCGCGCTGCCGCTTGACCTCACCGTCAGCCACGCACCCCAACGCGTGCTGGAAGGCGTATTAAGTCCCGAAGAAAAAGTGCTCGCCCTGCGCAACGCCCTCCGCTATTTCCCCGCAGCCTGGCACAGTGAACTGGCCCGGGAATTCATGGACGAACTCGAGCAATACGGCCGCATTTACATGTACCGTTTCCGCCCGAAGTACGCCATGCACGCACGGCCCATTGAGGCATATCCGGCAAAAACAACACAAGCGGCGGCCATCATGCTCATGATCCAGAACAACCTGGATCCGACAGTGGCCAAACACCCACACGAACTGATTACGTATGGCGGCAACGGCGCCGTGTTTCAAAACTGGGCCCAATACCGGCTCACCATGCGCTACTTGTCCGAAATGACCGAACACCAAACACTCGTGATGTACTCCGGGCACCCGATGGGCCTGTTCCCGTCGCACCCCGACGCCCCGCGTGTAGTGGTCACCAACGGCATGATGATCCCCAATTATTCGCGCAAGGAAGACTGGAACCGTTTCAACGCGCTCGGCGTGACCCAATACGGCCAAATGACCGCCGGATCGTACATGTACATTGGTCCTCAAGGCATTGTGCATGGCACCACCATTACATTGCTGAACGCCGGGCGTCGGTTGGGCATGGGTGAAAACGACCTGCGCGGCCGCGTGTTTGTCACCTCGGGCCTCGGCGGCATGTCGGGCGCACAAGCCCTGGCGGCGGTGATCACCGGTTGCGTGGGCGTAATCGCCGAAATAGACCCCGATGCCGTGCAGCAGCGCGTAACCGACGGCTATGTGTTGGCCGAAAATGTGTACACGGATATTGAGGCACTCCTGCAACGCTTGGAAACGAGCCGACGAAACCGCGAAGCACTGGCCCTGGTTTATGTCGGCAACATCGTCGATTTGTGGGAGTGTTTCGTGCAGGCTGGCGTGCACATTGACCTTGGCTCCGACCAAACTTCCTGCCACAACATCGATGACATGGGCTACTGCCCGCAGGGGTACACCTTTGCGGAGGGCAAGGCGCTGTTGATGACCGACAAACCCCGTTTCATGGAGGCCGTGCGCGAAACTTTGCGCCGACATGCCCGTGTAATTAACATTTTGAGCGATCGGGGCATGTATTTTTGGGATTACGGCAACGCGTTTCTCAAAGAAGCAGGCGACGCGGGCGCAGAGGTGTTCAAGCCTGGCCAACGGCCCCTGGCGCTCGGCGACATCCGCGTGGAAGCCTCGCCTTACCGATACCCGTCGTATGTAGAGGACATCATGGGGCCGCTTTGTTTCGACTATGGCTTCGGGCCGTTCCGGTGGGTGTGCTGCTCCGGCAAAAAAACGGATCTGGACCGCAGCGACGCCATTGCGGCGGCTGTGTTGGAGGACATGCTGAGCGGAGCACCCGAGGAAATTCGCGCGCAATTGCACGACAACCTGCTGTGGATCCGTTCGGCCGACGCCAACATTCCGGTGGTGGGTTCACTGGCCCGTATTTTGTACGCCGATGCCGAAGGGCGACTCCGCATTGCAAAGGCCCTGAACGATGCCATTGCTTCAGGCGACATTTCCGGCCCCATTGTGCTGGGCAGAGACCACCATGATGTGAGCGGAACAGACTCGCCTTTTCGGGAAACCGCCAACATTTACGATGGAAGCCGGTACACGGCCGACATGGCGGTGCAAAATGTCATTGGCGACGCCTTCCGGGGAGCTACCTGGGTGAGCCTGCACAACGGTGGCGGCGTGGGCTGGGGACAAGTGATGAACGGCGGTTTTGGTTTGGTGCTCGACGGCACCGCGGACGCGGAAAGGCGCCTCAAGAGCATGCTGTTTTGGGATGTAAACAACGGCATTGCGCGCCGCGCGTGGGCACGCAATCTGAATGCGTTGTCGACCCTCAAACGCACCTTGGCGGCCTATCCGGAATTGCAGGTGACGATTCCTGAATTGGTGGATGATGAAGTGCTGGAAAGTGTGGTGAAACAGGTGGTGGGGTAAATGCTGGTCATATCATCTTTCCTCTTACATTTGTTGCCCTATGCACTTCAAATTAGAATCTCATTACCAACCCACTGGCGATCAGCCTCAGGCCATCCGCCAACTGGTGGAGGGCATCCGCCAGAATGACCGCGCGCAAGTGTTGCTCGGCGTCACAGGCTCCGGAAAAACGTTCACCATGGCCAATGTCATTGCCCAGGTGGATCGGCCTACGCTTGTGCTCACCCACAACAAAACCCTTACTGCTCAACTCTACGGGGAGTTTCAGTCTTTTTTCCCCGATAATGCGGTGGAGTATTTTGTGTCTTATTACGATTATTACCAGCCCGAAGCCTACGTAGCCGCTTCAGATACCTACATTGAAAAAGACCTTCAGATCAATGAATTGGTGGACAAACTGCGCCTGAAAGCCACCAGTACGTTGTTGTCGGGCCGGCGCGACATCATCATCGTGGCCTCGGTCTCCTGCATTTACGGTATGGGCAACCCGGAGGACTACGAGTCGGGCATCATCCGCATTCAAAAGGGTCAAAAGTTGTCTAAAACCAGCTTTTTGTACGCACTGGTCAACAGCCTGTACGCCCGCACGGAAACCGATTTTGCCCGCGCTACGTTCAGGGTGAAAGGCGATACAGTAGACATCAACCTGCCCTATGCCGATTGGGGGGTGCGGGTCATTTTTTGGGGCGATGAAATCGAAAGCCTAGAGACCATCGAAACGGAAAGCGGGAAAAGGGTGATCGAAACAGAGGCTATGGCCATTTTCCCCGCCAACCTCTATATTGCTCCTAAAGAACGACTAACCCAGATTATTGAAGAAATTCAGGACGAACTCAACGCCCACGAAAAATATTTTTTGTCGGAAGGCCGTGTACTGGAGGCGCGACGCATTCGTGAACGCACGACATTTGATCTGGAAATGATCCGCGAACTCGGTTACTGCAGCGGCATTGAAAACTACTCCCGGTTCTTTGACCGGCGAAAACCGGGCACCCGGCCATTTTGTCTGCTGGATTATTTTCCGGACGATTACCTCATGATTGTGGACGAGAGCCACGTGACCCTGCCGCAGGTACGCGGCATGTCGGGCGGCGACCGGGCGCGCAAGCAAATGCTGGTGGGCTATGGCTTTCGCTTGCCATCGGCCATGGACAACCGTCCGCTCAGTTTTGAAGAGTTTGAGGGCATGATTAACCAGGTGGTGTTTGTAAGCGCTACCCCGGCACAATATGAATTGGAGAAAACAGAGGGCGTAGTGGTCGAACAACTCGTACGGCCCACTGGGCTCCTGGACCCGCCCATTGACGTGCGCCCTTCGCTCAACCAAATTGACGACTTGATGGAGGAAATCCAGAAACGCATTGAGGCCGACGAACGCACCCTCATCACCACCCTCACTAAACGCATGGCCGAGGAGCTGGCCGAGTACCTGGCCCGCCTCAACATCAAGTGCCGCTATATCCACTCCGAAGTGGAAACGTTGGAACGCGTGGAAATCCTGCGCGACTTGCGCCTTGGTGAATACGACGTACTCATCGGCGTCAACCTGCTGCGTGAAGGCCTTGACTTGCCCGAGGTGTCGCTTGTGGCCATCCTTGACGCCGACAAGGAAGGTTTCCTCCGCAACATGCGCTCGCTTACACAAACAGCTGGACGTGCGGCCCGAAATGCCCATGGCCTGGTCATTTTTTATGCTGACAAAATGACCGATTCCATGCGCAGCACCATTGACGAAACGAACCGCCGACGCAGCATCCAGATGGCCTATAACGAGAAACACGGCATTGTGCCCCGCACAGTTACCAAATCCAAAGAGGAAATCCGCAACCAACGCAGCATCCTCGAAATTCGGGGTGGCGAAGGGTTCAACTACTATGTAGAACCAGAGGAGCACACCCTCGCGGCCGAGCCGATTGTGGCGTATGCCAACCGCAGCCAACTGGAAAAAATGATTGCAGAAACCGAAAACCGCATGAAAAAAGCGGCCAAAGACCTCGACTTCATCACGGCTGCCCAACTGCGAGACGAGATGCTGGCCCTGCGGCGGCAAATGGGCGAACGTTTCGGGTAGGGCGTCAAAGCAATGTTATGCTTATTCCTCTGGACGCAACAAACGCTGCACTTCCGTGTCAGGCAGGTTATTCCAGCGTAAGCACTTCTTTGCCAATGATGGCCGACAGGAGCAGTTTGGCTACCTTTTCATCGTTCATGAGGTACTTGAAGACGACGTCGTAAATAGGGTTCGCTATTTCTACCATGATGAATGCTTTTGAGTCGGCAAATATACAGGAAAAGTTTTGAAATGACTTTTTTTAAAACAAAAAAATTACTAAGTGCCGGGACATCCTGTATCAATACAGTTTGGGCTCACAATGGCATTCCTGGACTATCTTACCTACATTGATCTCAAACATGGCCATGGCCAGGCCCTCTTTGTCCAATGCCCATTTGACAAATCCGGCAGGCAATTGGTGGATTTGAGGATAGGGGGACATGGGGATCAATTTCTTGCCGAGCATTTTTTGTGGATAGTATTGACCGCACACCGCTTGTCGCTGCGATACATGAAAAGAATCAAGGCCGATGGCATTGCGATTGGTGTTCACTTCCTGCATCAATTCATCGCTATAATGTACAAACGGCCTGCAAACCTTACCATCTACAGTGTGGATGGTGACATTCATAAAATGATTTGCTTTGTCCGGCCCTTCCAATTTCCGATCCCGTTGCTCATTTGCATAGTCCATTAGGGTAGCATACAAAGAAGGATGCAAATGCCCGTCGTACAACGCCTGATCAAAAATGCGCAACAGCGGCTTGCGATGTTTGATGTTTTTAAAGTGAACAAAGTTTTGAAACAACAGCAGCAAAACACCCGACCACTCCGATTCCGCTTCATAAAAAACGCCCGTTATTTCCTCCGTCGGAAAACCATGTTGTTTACACAATTGGATGAACCGCACGATTTGAGCCTGATCCGCAGAATCTTTTCGGTTGTTCAATTGTGTGCTTAAGGCTTTACGGCTGGCCGGGTCACCCACGAGCAGGAGCGTATCAAATGCGTACAGCATCTCCTGGTTGTGGTCAAACATTACCCGGAGTTCGTTTGCCCATGGAATGGCTCTTTTTTGAAGCGTCAAGACCTGTTTTTGCAAACTGTGCACCAACGACCTGTTTTCCGCATCCAGCATGTAAAGTGGTATCACGCTGAACAATTGCGCGGTGTCCATTTGTTTTTTGAGCATCAATATCCGCAGCAAGTGGTCGTTTTCACGGAACTTCCCCAATTTCCCGTTTACCAAAATCGCGTTTTTAAGCTCCGTAAAAAACGGGATGGACTTTTGCAAAAAAGCACTGTCGTATTGTGCCGCAGCAACCGCAAATTGATTGTTGTAAATAGCCCTGTTGGCCAAATTGACATGCTGGAAATACTGTTTCAATGCCGGTGAAATCCGCAGGCTGTCTTCTTGCGATACTACAGCTTCGGTTTGACCACTGTGCAGTTTGGTGTAAACCGGTGGATTGAGCCAACAAAAAAAAGCATTTAGCAAGACAAAGCACAAAGGCATTATAAAACATTTATAAGTGTAGCTTGGAGACACGCAACCAACATAAAACGCCTCACTATCTCCTTTCTTGCCAGCCCCTGACAATAATTGCTATCTGAAAAGCAGCCTTGGTCGCAAAAAAACATCTACTCACACTACATTTGCGCACTTATGCTGCTCTAATCTTGTCTAAACGCTACGCCATTTTACTCCTGATCAGCCTTATGGTCCCGCCGGCCGCCACCTATTCCTGGCTGCGGATAGAGAAGCATCGGGTACGAAAAATGGTGAAAAGGCAAATGATCGCCGGTTTACCCGAAGAGGAACTGGTATTGCTGGCTTTCACTGCGCACGACGCCGCTGCGCATTTGCGCTGGGAACACAGCAGCGAGTTTCAATACCTGGGCCAGATGTATGACGTGGTACACACCACCCAAAAAGGCGACACCATTTATTACCGTTGCTGGCCCGACCATGCCGAAACAAGCCTCAACCGACGCCTGGCTCTACTGGTTGAGCAAGCCCTCCATCACCACCCGCAAACCCAGGATACACAGGCTAAATATGTGCAGTTTTTCAAATCCTTGTTTTATGCCGAACATACCTTAATGCCCGTTTGGCTTGTGGCATGGAGCCCACTGCCTGAACCGGGTTATTTTTTTGAGGTGGGCAATCAATTCCTGCAAACGGTTGACCCGCCCCCGGAACGGCCTGGTTGAAAGCCTCGAATGCGCAGGGCGTATTCGGGGGAATCAAAAAAGCGCTTAAGCACTTTTTCAACCATTCATAAAACAGACCATGCAAAAATATATGCTCCTGGGGATTTTCCTCGGGCTTCACGCGTTGTGCTTAGCCCAACGCATCACGGTTACTGACCGCGAAACAGGCCAGCCATTGGAACTGGTCACCCTGTCAGACTCCAGCCTGCAATGGACCGTCACCACCAATGCCCAAGGGCAAGCCGATCTGACCACGTTTCAGGGGTCGCCAAAAATCATGGTCACCCTGTTGGGCTACCAAACCCAAACGTTTTCTTACGGGGAACTGGCAAAATCGCCATTCCAGATTCAGCTACAACCCCTGGAACTGTCTTTGAATCAAGTGGTCGTATCGGCCACCCGATGGAAGCAATTCCGTTCAGACGTGCCCTCCAGGGTCATAGCCATCACCCCGGCCGATGTAGCGCTCCAACAACCGCAAACGGCAGCCGACATGCTCGGACAATCGGGCGAGGTGTTCATCCAGAAAAGCCAGCAAGGCGGCGGAAGCCCCATGATCCGTGGATTTGCCACCAACCGCCTGCTGTACAGCGTAGACGGCGTGCGCATGAACACTGCCATTTTCCGCAGCGGCAACCTGCAAAACGTCATTTCCATCGACCCCTTTGCCATTGAAAATACCGAAGTGTTCTTCGGGCCAGGCTCTGTGGTGTACGGCAGCGACGCCATCGGTGGGGTCATGTCGTTTCAAACCCTAACACCCCTTTTCAGCACAACAGAAAACCCACAGGTGCAAGGCCATGCCACCGCACGCTTTGCCTCCGCCAATCAGGAAAAAACGGGGCACTTCGACGTGGGCGTCGGCTGGAAAAAATGGGCCATGATCAGCAGCCTGACCACCAGCGATTACAGCGACCTTCGCATGGGAAGCTACGGCCCCGATGACTACCTGCGGCCCTATTTTTCCAAACGCATCAACGGCGAAGATGTGGTCATAGACAACGATCAACCACAAGTGCAAACACCTTCCGGGTACAGCCAGATCAACCTGATGCAAAAAGTGCGTTTCGCACCCAACGCTGCATGGGATATCCAATACGGCTTTCACCACTCCGCCTCTTCTGAATACAGCCGCTACGACCGGCTGCTGCGCACCCGGAACGGCGAGCCTCGAAGCGCTGAATGGAACTACGGCCCCCAACTGTGGACCATGCACAACCTCAGCGCCAGCCACTCCGCTACCACCCGCTTGTACGATCAAATGACCCTCCGCGTGGCCTTGCAACAATTTGAGGAAAGCCGCATCGACCGCGACTGGAACGATCCGGTGCGTCGTACCCGCACCGAAAAAGTGGAGGCCTGGTCAATCAATGCCGACTTTCTCAAAAATTTCAATAACCAACACCGCCTGCTGTACGGCACCGAGGGGGTGGTAAACGATGTGGCCTCCAATGGGGTAGACCAAAACATCGAGACCGGAGACGCCGCCGCCGGCCCCTCCCGATACCCGCAATCTACGTGGTCTACGTATGGCCTGTACGCTGTGTATCAGTGGAAACCAGTGTCTGCGCTGCTCGTACAAGCTGGCGGGCGTTACGGATGGTTCAATTTGGATGCCGATTTGAGCAACAACCTGACGTTTTACCCCTTTTCTTTTTCGCAGTTCAACGTACAAAAAGGTGCCCTCACCGGCAACCTCGGCGCCGTATACCACGCTGCACAACAGTGGGAGCTTGGCGTCAACCTGTCCTCCGGCTTCCGGGCACCCAACGTAGACGACGCGGGCAAGGTGTTCGATTCCGAACCCGGTTCCGTAGTGGTGCCCAACCCCGACCTGGAACCCGAATACGCATACAATGCTTCGGTAGACGTGGCCAAAGTGTGGGGAAACCGCGTTAAAATTGACGTCTGTTTTTACTACACGTTTCTGCAACAAGCGTTGGTGCGGCGCAATTTTACCTCCAATGGCCAGGACAGCATTGTGTACGGCGGCGAACTCAGTCAGGTGCAAGCCATCCAAAATGCCGCCAAAGCAACCGTGTATGGTTTGCAGGCAGGTATAGAGGTAAAGGTGGCACCAGGACTCCTGTTCGTTTCGCAATTCAACTTCCAGGAAGGCGAAGAAGAATTGGACAACGGCCAAACCAGTCCCCTGCGGCACGCAGCGCCCTGGTTCGGCCTTACCAAACTCACCTACAAAAGAGACGCTCTCACTTTCCAGTTTTATGGCACCTACAGCGGTGCCGTGCCTTTTGACGAACTGTCGGAAGAGGGCAAAGCCACAGACTACATCTACGCAAAAGACGCCAATGGCAACCCGTATTCGCCTGCATGGTATACGCTGAATGCCAAAGCACTATACAACCTGAACGCTTCGGTGTCCATCAGCGCAGGAGTAGAAAACCTCACCGACCAACGCTACCGGCCCTACAGCTCTGGCATCAGTGCTGCCGGAAGAAACGTACTGTTGGCCTTTCTTGCTCAGTTTTGAGTTTTGAGTTTTGAGTGGTGAGTGGTGAG
>JBMOHO010000101.1:0-11516 GCA_049317805.1 Saprospiraceae bacterium | reverse complement strand
TCGGCAGGTGCGCCCGATTGAGCGTGGGCAGTGAACACAGCGGACAACAAAACAAACAACAGGGCAATGCGGTGCATATGGGTCAATTTTTACACCATAACGCAAAAGTGGGCGGCGGGTTGTGGGCCATTGGTTAACAAATGGTTATTGGCGCACGGAGCTCAACCGAAGCATCAGAGGACCTGCCGCCCATTGACGATGAAACTATTGTTTGAAATTCAACGTTTAAAATCGGAGTTTTGCATTGTTTTACAACCGCATACACCACACCCCAAAGCCCCAAACGCATTTCTTAAATCCATATATGGCCAAACGCAACACAACGCCGCGCCGAAAACTCACGGCCAAAAACTTACAAATCGAAATACTCCGATACCTGTTGTCCAATCCGCGCAAACGACTCACGGCGAGGCAAATCATTGAGCACCTCGGCGTGGAAAACAACAAGGACGCGGTAGACCATGCCGTGAACCAATTGGTGCAAGCCGGTTCTGTGTTTGTTTTTCCGGGTGAAAAATTCGGGGTAGCCCTGGAGCGCCTCACCGGCCCCGAAGACCCCGAGGAAGCGCCCAAACCCAGGGCGGTGCTGCGCAGGCCCGAAGAAGCCGACCCATCGGCTGGCAGCCGCATCACCAAGCTGACGCGCGCGCCCAAGCGCGGCGCAGAAAAATTCATTGAAGGCCGCGTAGACATGACCCGCACCGGCGCTGCGTACATTGTCACCGACGACTTGGATACCGATGTGTATGTGTCGCCCCGATACGTCAACGGTGCCTTGCACGGCGACACGGTGAAGGTGCTGCTGTTCCCCGCATCGCCCCGCCGCCGCAACGCGCCAGACCGAAAGCCGGAAGGGGAAGTAACCCAGGTGCTCAAACGCAACAACGAACATTTCATCGGCACCCTCAACATCGGCCGCAAATACGCCCTGCTCACGCCCGACAACGCCAACCTGCACACCGATATATATGTGGGGATTGACGACATAGCCGACGCCGAACACGGCGACAAAGTGGTGGTGCAAATCACAGACTGGCAGGAAGGCATGGGCCGCATGCCCATCGGCAAGGTCACCCAAGGATTGGGCAAGGCCGGGGGCAGCGATTTTGAGATGAAAAAAATCCTCATCAACGCCGGATTCGAGCTGCGCGCCTCCGATGAAGCGCTCGCCGAGGCAGAACGCATTCCCAACACCATTCCGGCCCAGGAGATTGAACGCCGCCGCGATTTCCGCGATGTGCTCACCTTTACCATCGACCCCGAGGACGCCAAGGATTTTGACGACGCCCTCAGCATCCGCAAGCTCGAAAACGGACACATCGAAGTGGGCATCCACATCGCCGATGTGACCTACTACCTCAAGCCCGGCAGCGAAATGGACAAAGAGGCCCTTCAACGCAGCACATCGGTGTACTTAGTCGACCGCGTGTGCCCTATGCTGCCCGAAAAACTGTCGAATAACCTCTGCTCCTTGGTGCCCGAACAGGAACGGTTTACGTTTTCAGTGGTGGTGGAATTCGACAGCAAAAACCAGATTGTGAAACGCTGGTTCGGCCGCACGGTCATTTTTTCGGACAAACGGTTCTCCTACGAGGAGGCGCAAACCATTTTGGACGGAAAGCCCGCTCCACACCTGCCCGAACACCCGCACTACGATGCGCTGGTGTGGGGGCTGACAGAAATGCTGCGCCTCTCCAAAATCATGCGCAAACAGCGCGAAAAAAACGGTGCCATCAACTTCGAGTCCGAGGAAGTGCGCTTCCGCCTGGCACCCGATGGCACGCCGCTGGAGGCTTACGTGAAAGAGCGCAAAGACGCCAACATGCTCATCGAAGACTTCATGCTCTTGGCCAACCAGGAAGTGGCGTACTACATAGACCAAAAAGCGCAAAGCCAGCAGGAAATACCGTTCATTTACCGGATACACGACCTGCCGGACATGGAAAAGGTGGCCGATTTTTCGCGTTTTGCCTATGAACTGGGGTATCCGATGAACGTGGATACACCCAAACAAATCGCCATCTCCTTCAACGGCCTCATGAAAGCGGCCGAACAGAACGACCGGCTTAAAGCCCTGGCGCCGCTTGCCATCCGCACCATGGCCAAGGCCATTTATTCTTCGAACAACATCGGCCATTACGGACTCGGATTCAGCCATTACAGCCACTTCACGTCGCCCATCCGGCGCTACTCCGACGTGCTGGCCCACCGCATTCTGGAGCGCAACCTCGACGGGCAGGTGTGGCGCATGGACAAAGAAAAGCTGGAGGAACAGTGCAAACACATTTCCAACCAGGAGAAAAAAGCCGCCGACGCCGAACGCGAGTCCATCAAATTCAAACAGGCTGAATACATGAGCAGCCGCATCGGGCAGGTGTTTGCCGGGGTGGTGAGCGGCTTCATAGACCGCGGCTTTTTTGTGGAATTGCCCGACACCAAATCAGAAGGCTTGGTGGAGTTTAAATACCTTGCCGACACGTACACGATGGAAGCAGGCAATTTGCGCGCCCGGGGCAGGCGTGATGGCAAAGTGGTGCAAATGGGCGATAAAGTGCAGGTGCGCATTACGGCGGTGGATCTGCCGAAGCGGCAGATAGATATGGAGTGGGTGGTTGAGGAGTACTGAGAATGGCTTAGGGAGCTCTTCAACGCTCAATACTGGTCGGGGTGAATTTGTGCTTTTTGTCCTTTTGGGAGTAGAAGCAAGGCTATAAATTTGTGCTAATAATTATGAATTTATTAACCACCAAACCAATTTAACATGAAGTACTTTCTTTCTTTCTTTCTTTCTTTCTTTCTTTCTTTCGCTAGCCTGACTATTGCCTTGGCGCAAGGGACCCCTGATTCTTGCTGCATCGTTAGCGAAGTAACTTCTGACAGCCTGTTGTATAGCGGGCCAACCGGAGTGCGGATTGACGCGTATGCAACCGTGCGGTACCAAAACGACGCAGACGCTTACATTCGCTTTTCAGGCGATTCTGCGGCGGTCTACACCATTTACTTTGCCCATTCGGGGGAGGAGGCATGGAATACCTTAACCACCACCCAACGGGAGTATGTGATTCCCAATTTAATGTTGGATACCATGTACACGCTGTTTGTCCGGGCCGGAACGGACACAAGTGTATTTCAGGCGTCAGGGGTTGTCGGGCTATCGACCTATCCACAGCGCAAGCCGCTCGCCGTTTCGGACCGCATGTACGATGCACTGTCTGATTTTTTTGTAGGTGAGTATCCCAACACGCCGTTTTGTACATACATGGATGCGCGGGCCGATGTACACCTGATCGAAAAACTGTCTTTCCTTCAGGGATACGCGTATGAAGACGCTAAACTTACGCGCTCTACATCTACTTCAGTGAGCGAACCTCAAAGATTCACTGGTGTGCCCAATTACAATCCGTTAACTGGCACTTGTCTGCCACAATGGGCCGGAGGGTGCAACTGTGACGTGCTGACAACGGCAGTTATTGTATCGGTACCAAATTTAGGAGTATTAGATAAAGTACTGTTTCGTAAGGTAATACCTACACAGGAATTGAAGCGTGTAAGCACCAATAATCGGGACAATACCGATGTAGTTCGTATGGAAAGCGGGGCTGCCAAGTACATTTCTCTTGTCAACCATGAAAATAATGGCGGTATGGGTTATCGAACCAGCAACGTACCCGGCGCTGGCAACGAAACAGGTGTGACTTCTTTGGGAACCCGCATTACCTTCACGTTGGGATGCATGACCAGCCAGGGTTTTACGACCAATTTACCGGTAGGGTGTGACTGTGAACGACCATTGCGGGTCGATTATGAATACTCTTCCCGCATGTGGGTCAAGGCTGATTCCAAAGACTGCATCTGGTCAAAAGGTGCAGCTGCACAAGCTGAAGACATGGCTTTTGTGGTAGTTGGCAACCGAAAGACTGAGGAATTGATGCTTTTAGCTGCCGGGAAAGCAATGATAAGTCGCAAATTTGAACACCCCTGGAACCCTCAATTCTGGATTGAGATTGTTCAGGTTGCCGGTCAGGCTGCGGGTTTGTTCTTGGGTAATCAAAACCCTTCGCAAGATGATATTGATGGATTAGTAGATGAAATAGAAGACTTAATCACCACCCCGTTTACCAATAATATTGGCATTTCGGGCACCATAGATGAGGAACAAATTCTTGTAAGTGGCCTCAAAAACCTTACCTTGAAACCCAATGAGCCATTGGTAATAGGGTTATACAACGCATATTACCTCGATACAAGGGGTTACGGATGTTACGAAGCAGAGGCTGCTATTGCAAGCGACTATTTATTGCTCGGTGTCGTAGAAAGTGAACAGGATCCATTTGACCAGGAATGTTGTTCAGATAAATATGCAGCCTATTCGTTGGCCTCTTTAGGGCAATCTAACGCTAATATTCCCGTTAACACTTACTACCCTGGGCTTGGGCCTTTTGGGTTTCCTGGCATTGGCATATCCATTCCTGCTTACAGTTCAGTAGACATTGAGCCTATACACAGCGGGAATAACCTTCGGGAAGAAATTGGCGGATTTTTGGCCACTTATGGAGACTGGTATCAAATAGTTGGATATAAAAATCCGTCGCAAACTGGAGGTAGTGGAGTTGTAGAAATAGCACCAAATTATGATTTTGACCGAATTTACGGTGTAAGTTGTATTGACAACGACGGATTAACGGATTCTACTCAGGAACGATCATCGCTTTTTCACACCTCTTACAGCACGAAAAAAAGCGTAACAGTAGAGGTTTATCCAACCATTACAACGGATCATTTTATCAACATGAAAGTTGAGGCGCCGTTTCCTGTATTAATGGAGACTTTGATCTACGGGGTTGATGGTCGGGTTGTCAAAGCGTATGAGCCTGTGCTTACTACTTCTGGTGCTGAGGCGTATGCATTGAATTTGGAAGGCATACTTCCTGGTTTTTATCTGCTAACCTGTCATGATGGCGTAACCAACCATTTTTTCAAAATCATCATCCACTAAAAAATCAGAACATGAAAAAGACAGTTCAATTGTTGGCTGGTTTGGGCATGTTGTTTGCTGTAATAAGCCACCTTAACTGCACCAAAAAAGACGAAAACACCAACACTTGCAAATGCCGTGATTTTGAGTATTGCGAGGATGGGGTTTGTAAGCTTATTCCCAATGCCATTTACATTGGAAAAAGTGGTTTGTTTGTAGATGAACTATACTGGGGAGTAGCAGATTGTTTTGGTTGCAAGGACACAATTGCGTTAGCATTCACACAAAACGCAATGTTACAACAAAAGTTTGAGGTTTATTCTCGTGACATAAATGATTATCCTACGCCAGGTGGTGCATATACAGTACAAGAATATGCGGAAGATGATTATTTGGTGTGGGCACCATTTATGTCTGCTTGCATGGGCAACGAATGGCTATTCCGCTGCAAACTATACCGTCAGGACAGTGTGCAGTTGCAGATCGTCAAGCTAAACTTTGGCCAGCCGGTGTACCCGCAGGATACGTGTTTTGTGACGTTGGTGCATTGAGTTTTGTGGCATTTTGAAAATCTTGGAGGGGCCCAACGTTCGCACCACTCGCCAACGTTGGGCCTTTTCGAGGACCTTGAAAAATTGATTATCAAACGGGGCTACAAATGTTGGGCCTCTCTGAGGCCGAAATTTCCGTCTGTTTGTACGGGTTGAACACGCCCGTTTGAGCTGTTTTATGTTAAAAAGATAAACCCTTGAAAGGTGCGTTGAGCGTCCTCCCAAGGGTTTTTATGCGTAACCAACAGGCGCATTTAGTTGAACAAATCCCGCATGTCGCCGTCATCGTCGTCGTCCTTGGTCAGGTCGCCAGCGATGAAGTCTTTAAATACCCATTTGGTTTGCATAAAGTCCTTGTTGATGACCTCCAGTTCGGCCAAGCCGTGCAGCGCGAGTTCCATGTACACGGGTACATCTGCCTCCGGAATACCGATGGCCGACACCAGTTTGCGCAAACCAGCCACGCGGTCTAATTCGTCGTAGAATTTCTTATTGGTCAGGTCGGTAAACAAGTCCACGTGGTTGCCGGCGGCAAACCAGGCGCGGATGACGCCAAACGGGTCGCGTTCCTGTCCTTTTTTGAGTTTGTTCGGGTTGGGGAAAAACTGCAAAAACATTTTTTTGAGCGCGGCACCGATGATGTTGAGGGCCACAGCATGCGGACCTTCCTGTTCGCCTTCGTACACCATTTCCACTTTGCCGGTGAGGGCCGGTATGACGCCCCAGAAATCGGTGATGCGGGCCATGGTTTCCGCCTCGCCGTTGCGCAGAATGCGGCGTTCAGCGGTGGAGTACAGGTTTTCGGCGGCGCTGATGGTGAGGCGCGCGCTCACGCCGCTTTTTTTGTCTACCAATTCGCTTTCGCGCGCAGCAAACGCAATTTCTTCAATCAAATCGCTCAGCAGACTGGGTATGCTCACGGCCTTGCGCTGATCGTCGGGGATGCGGGCTTCCTGTTCGGTGATTTTGCGGCCCACGTCGATGGTGGTGGGGTAGTGGGTGGTGATCTGGCTTTCGATGCGGTCTTTCAGTGGTGTGATGATGCTGCCGCGGTTGGTGTAGTCTTCAGGGTTGGCGGTAAACACGAATTCAACGTCAAGGGGCAGGCGGAGTTTGAAGCCTCTGATCTGCATGTCGCCCTCCTGGAGCACGTTGAACAGGGCCACCTGGATGCGCGCCTGCAAGTCGGGCAATTCGTTGATGACAAACAAACAGCGGTGGGAGCGGGGAATGAGGCCAAAGTGAATGACGCGCTCGTCGGAATAGGGCAGGCGCAGGTTGGCTGCTTTGATGGGGTCTACGTCGCCCACCAGGTCGGCAATGCTCACGTCGGGTGTGGCGAGTTTTTCCACGTACCGTTCGTTGCGGTGCATCCATTCAATGGGCGTTTGGTCGCCGTGTTCGGCGATGACGTCTTTGGCAAACCGGCTGATGGGGTGGAGGGGGTCGTCGTTGAGTTCCGAACCGGACACGACCGGCGTGTATTCGTCGAGCAGGTGAATCAACTGACGCGCGATGCGGGTTTTGGCTTGTCCGCGCAGGCCCAGCAGCAGGATGTTGTGGCGGCTGAGCACGGCGCGTTCCACGTCGGGCAGCACCGTGTCGTCGAACCCGAAAATGCCTGGGAAAATGCTGTCTTTTCTGCGGATTTTATCAATGAGGTTTTCGCGCAACTCGTCTTTGACTGAGCGGGCTGTATATCCGCTTGCCTTCAGTTCGCCGAGGGTGCGGATGTGGAGGACGTCTTTCATGAGCGAAAGAACACCAGCAACGGGATTTGGTTTATGGGAATGGCCTACACGTTAAAACGGAAGTGCATGATGTCGCCGTCTTTCACCACGTATTCCTTGCCTTCCACCGCCATTTTGCCGGCTTCTTTCACTTTGGCTTCTGATCCAAACGTGACAAAGTCTTCGTAACCAATCACTTCTGCGCGGATAAAGCCTTTTTCGAAGTCCGAATGGATCACGCCTGCGGCTTCCGGCGCTTTGGCGCCACGGCGCACGGTCCAGGCACGCACTTCTTTTTCACCAGCGGTGAAGTAGGTGATGAGGTTGAGCAGTTCGTAACAGTTGCGGATAAGGCGGTTTTTGCCGGGCTCGGTGAGGCCCATCATCTCGAGGAATTCGTTGCGTTCTTCGATGGTTTCCATGTCGGCAATCTGGGCTTCAATGCCCGCGCAAATGATGATGACCTGGGCATTTTCGCCCTGCACAGCCTGGCGGAACGTTTCGGTATGGGCGTTGCCGTCGAGGTTGTTTTCGTCTACATTACAGGCGTACAGCACGGGTTTGGCGGTGAGCAGGCTGAGCTCTTTTTGCACCAGGTAGAGGCCATCTTCGTCTAATTCGCCGAGCAATTTGCGGGCGGGCTGGCCGCTTTCGAGGAACGTTTTTACTTTGGTGAGTACCTCAAGCGCTTTGGCTTCGTCTTTGTTGCCGGCCCGGGCGGCACGGGTGGTTTTGTCTATGCGTTTGTCGATGGTTTCCAGGTCTTTAAACGCCAGTTCGAAGTCTATGATTTCCTTGTCGCGCACCGGGTTGACGGAGCCGTCGACGTGCACCACATTGTCGTCGTCAAAACAACGCACCACGTGCACAATGGCGTCTACTTCGCGGATGTTGGCGAGAAACTGGTTGCCCAGGCCCTCGCCCTGGCTGGCGCCTTTGATGAGGCCAGCGATGTCCACTATTTCCACGGACGTGGGCAGTGTGCGCTGGGGGTTGACGAGTTCGGCGAGTTTGTCAAGCCTTGTGTCGGGCACGGTGATGATGCCCACGTTGGGGTCTTTGGTTGCAAAAGGGTAGTTGGCTGCCAGCGCTTTGCCACTGGTGAGCGCGTTGAACAGAGTAGACTTGCCTACGTTAGGCAGGCCCACGATGCCACATTGTAATGCCATGTCAAATTCGGATTTGTAGTTGGGGGTTTTTGGGATTGGCGATACGGGATGGGTTTTGAAGGCCGCAAAGGTAGGTAAAGGATGCTGGAAAAAATGGGTTTAAAACCTTTTCATTACACTTCCACCACATTTACCTCGGCTACTTCTTCTTTGACCCAGTTGTCCAGATCATGGTACCAGTCTAAATGCGGAGGCATGCTTTTGCAGCCGCCCCGGTGGGGTATGCAGGCGGTGTGCGTCCATTGTTTGTTGCAGTTGGGGCATTTGGCAGCCGTGTCGAAGGTGTTCCACACGTGTCCGCAGGTGCATTGCCAGTAAGCGCCCCCGTCGGGCTCCCAGCTGCATTTTGGGCAGGCGATTTTTACGTTGGCCATTTTTTAGTTTAGGAGTTGAGGAGTTTAGGAGTTTAGGAGTGGAGGAGTTTAGGAGTTGATTCGAACAAATATACACTTCAACTCGTTCCATCATTTAAATTTTTTTCTTCCAAAATTGCATGAATCACATTGCGCATTGTTTTTTATCGTTTGACGACCCGGAGGTGCTGTTGGGCAATTTCATTGGCGATTTTGTGAAAGGGCGGCATTGGGAGGGGTATCCGCCGGGTATTCAAAAGGGCATTCTGTTGCACCGGCACATTGATTCATTTACCGACGGGCATTCAGGTACTTTGGCGCATGCGCGCTTGCTTCGGCCCATAGTGGGTCGATATGCATCGCCAATTCTGGACATTTTATATGACCACTTGTTGTATCGGAATTGGGCGGTGTATGCAAGCAAAACCTTTGATGCGTTTGCCGAAAAAGTGTTTACCGATCTGGAGGAGCATCACGCGCACATGCCTGAACCGTTGTTTGACCGATGGCCCCGGATGCTAGAGGGACGGTTTTTATACGCTTATGCCACGCCGGAATCGCTTGACAGGGTGTTGCACGGATTTATCCTGCGCAACCGCATTCCTGCAGATTCGGACGCCCTGAGTGCGTATTTTTGGAGTCACCTGGAAACCTTCGAAAATGGGTTTAACCTGTTTTTTCCGGATTTGGTGCAGGAAGTACAGCGAAAAGGCTTGGCTGTTTAGAGTACTACGCTTTCAAGCCGTGTTTGTGCGCTGCGCTCTTCCATGGGTTGGGCCATGAAGCCTGCGAGAAACACTTCGGTCTCTGTAGGTGCTTGTAAGGTAACAGACACCGCTCCCTGATCGGCAGAGAATACCCACCAGGTTTGTTGATCGGGTGAATACAGCACTTCCCGGGCACCAATTTTCAAAAAATGTTCGCCCACTGCTTGTGGCGTGGTGTTTTCGCCTTGCAAGGCCAGCCAGTCGGCGCCTGCGAGGCAAACCATTGTAGAATTGCTGGCGTAGGTATTCAGCACGCGTTGTGCCTCAGCCCGGTCGGGCCAAAGGCAAGATGCATAATTGAGGTGTAAACTGACGCGGCAAACGGCGCGGTGGGCCTTTTCACAGGCCTCAATGATGACGCGGCGGGCAGGATCGCGGCTCAACGCAAAAGCGCTGGTGTGAAACCAGTGGATGTCTTCAAAACGGGCATACGGAAACTGGCGAATGGCCAGCTGCGCGTCGGCACCACGGTATACCTGGGTGCGTTCGCCTTCTGCGCCGCGCATGCTCAACACAAGGGTGGTGGGTTCGTCTAACTGTGTAATGCCGCTGATGTCGATGCCGTTTTGTTCCAAATGCTGGCGCAACAAAAGCCCGAGTTCATCCTGGCCAACCGCAGCGACCGCATGCACTTTGAGTTGTTGGCGGGCCAGGGCGGCACCCAAACGAGCAACTTCACCCGCAGGCATACGGCGGTAAAGGGTGGCTTCTCCGGGATTGTGGGCGAAGTCGGCCGTCACAAAGGCCATCAACAGTTCTCCGGTACACAGTACATCAATACTTCTTGGCATGTTCTTCTATCAAGCGCCCGTTGCGCGTAAGGCTTTCGTTTAAGCTGGTGTGGTATTGGATTAAAAAAAATTCGGTTGTGATAAGGTTGACAAAGATACGGCAAGTTTAAACACCGGAACATATTTTTCATATTTTAACATATTTGACCGGACTGACAGCAGGGTAGGGTAGGACTGCCAGTTTGGTATAGCCCAGCTAAAACCATACCTGACGGCGCCTGCAAATTTGTCAGGAATGGCGGCTTGGCATGAGTTCTGATGAACAGCTTGTATCCGAATATTATTCGGCAGTTCTCCATAATAAACTTTGTTCACCAAAACAAAATACAAGCACTGTATGAAACCAATCGCTGATCGCGTGATCATCAAGCCGGCGCCGGCAGATGAAAAAACAAAGGGCGGCATCATCATCCCGGATACCGCAAAGGAAAAACCGCAACGCGGTGAAGTAGTAGCCGTAGGCCCCGGCAAAGACGGCAACCTGATGTCCGTTCAAGTGGGCGATATCGTCCTGTATGGCAAATACGCCGGCCAGGAAATTAACCATGAAGGCGCCGATTACCTCATCATGCGCGAGGACGATATTCTGGTCATTCTTTAATGTTTAAAAAAAATTACACCAATGGCTGTTAAACAAATCAACTTCAATACCGACGCCCGCGCCAAGCTTAAAGAAGGCATCGACGCTTTGGCAAACGCTGTCAAAGTAACCCTTGGCCCTAAAGGCCGCAACGTGATCATCCAGAAGTCCTTCGGCGCACCCGCCGTCACCAAAGACGGTGTGACCGTAGCCAAAGAAATCGAACTGGAAGACGCCATTGCCAACATGGGCGCCCAAATGGCTAAAGAAGTGGCCAGCAAAACGGCAGATGCTGCTGGCGATGGCACCACCACGGCAACCGTACTGGCCCAGGCCATCGTCAATGCCGGTTTGCGCAGTGTAGCTGCCGGTTCTAACCCAATGGATCTCAAGCGCGGCATCGATAAGGCTGTACGCGCTGTCGTAGAGCACCTCCAGGGTCAATCCGAAAAAATTGAAGACAACTTCGACAAAATCGAACAAGTTGCCGCCATCTCTGCCAACAACGACGAAACCATCGGCAAACTCATTGCCGACGCCATGAAACGCGTCACCAAAGACGGCGTCATCACGGTTGAAGAGTCCAAGGGCACCGACACC
>JBMOHO010000100.1:0-11782 GCA_049317805.1 Saprospiraceae bacterium | reverse complement strand
AAAAACCGCCGAAGGCGGCAACCACCTGCCGAAGGCAGCCAAACCTCCCTTAACCACCCCTCCTCTGCGGTCAAAAAAAACCGCCGAAGGCGGCAAACACTGCCGAAGGCAGCAAAACCTCCCTTAACCACCCCTCCTCTGCGGTCAAAAAACCGCCGAAGGCGGCAACCACCTGCCGAAGGCAGCAAAACCTCCCTTAACCACCCCTCCTCTGTGGTCAAAAAACCGCCGAAGGCGGCAAACACTGCCGAAGGCAGCAAAACCTCCCGAAGGCCTCCCCTCCTCTGCGGTCAAAAAACCGCCGAAGGCGACAAACACCTGCCGAAGGCAGCAAAACCTCCCGAAGGCCTCAAAACCTCACTCCCCCCACCCTCCATTCTCCCCCCCCAGGTCGTCGAAGTAGCGGACCGTCAGTTGTTTGAGCAAACGTTCCTGTTGGGGCATGTTTTGGGCGTTCATTTCCCGGGTTTGCACGTAGTGGGGCCAGCCATCGGCGTCGCGGCCCTTGAACTCGAAAAAATCTTCGTACGCCAGCAGGCGGCACACGGCAATGTGCATCAGGTCTTGTTTTTCCTCCTTGGTGAACTGTTTTTTCCAGCGGCCCAGTTCCTGCACGCCGATGAGCAACAACACCGTGTTGAGGTCGGGCAGCGTCTCGCGGCCCATCGCGTCTTTCACGATGTTTTGCACGCGCAAAAAGGCAAAGTCCAATTCCCAGTCTTCCATGTGCGCAAAGATATTTTTACCTTTGCATACTTTATGTCCCATCCCCATTCCTGCCATGCGAAATATCCTCCTCTTCACCTTCCTGTGTTGCATCAGCGCCGCTGCTGCGCAAACCGAGCGCCGCGTAGCCCTCGTGGTGGGCAATGCCAAATATGCCAGCAGCGTCCCAATAAAGTGATCACCGCAGCCGAAGTGATGGACGAGCTGATCCGCCTGAGCAAGGACATCGTCACCATGGACAGTGAAGCGGCGGCCCTCGGCCTGGCCGACTTTGAGTATGCCTTCTACACCGCCGTGGCCGACAATGACAGCGCCCGCGAGCTCATGAGCAAGGACACCCTGCGCGAACTGGCCGTGGTGCTCACCGAGAAAGTCCGCCAAAACGCCACCATCGACTGGACGATCAAGGAGAACGTCCGCTCCAGGCTCAAGGTGATCGTGAAGCGCACCCTGCGCCAGTACGGCTACCCGCCGGATATGCAAATGCTGGCTACGGAGACGGTGCTGCGGCAGGCGGAGATGATTGCTGGGGAGTTGGCGGGGTGAGGGGGGTGTGGGGATTCGTCCTGCGAGTGTACACGTAGGGCGAGTAGAGGCGTCTGACCTAGTGCCATTTTCAGAATTTTATCCCCTGTCATGAAGTTTTTCCACAAATATACATCTCTTTGCTATGCGAAAATTTGGTTTGCGACCCTATTCTATTGGAACTTTATTTACTGATTCATAGGTTCCTATATTTTCATTTGCTTCATTTTCAGTTTTATACCAGCGGCTATAGTTGTAATAGCCAAGGTTATTTTTCGATGTTCTATAATATACGTATTCTGAATTTTTATCAACAAATATTAGGGCTACTTCATGAGGAACAATCCTATTGGGTGCAGCTTTTGAAAACATATACTCCATGACTCTCAGTTTTTTCCTGCTCGCGTACCCTATACCAGTTACGATTCTATTTAATGAGGCAGAAATATGTATTTCATAAACAACCCAAACTGGCATTAGTCCCAGTTGATCTTTTAGTTTTTCCGCAAAAGAGTCAGAATCCAAAAAGTCATGGATTACTTTGATGACTTTTTCGTCTTCAATAGATGAAATAAATTCTAAGAGCAGTTTTTTAAGGTTATCGTTTTCTTTCATGGCCACATAAGTTGAGTTGCTACACATTAGTTGGACAATAAACGCGCTTGAGTAGGCTATAACCCAAGCCCTTTAGATCGGCCTTGACGAATGGTTAATTGGTTGATCGATTAGCAAGTGTAAAGGTAATGCACTCAGAGAGTTTATCTAGGTTTGTAAGGAAAATTTTTTTCTCGCAAACCTTGACAAGCCCTTTGAGCGCATTATCTTTGTCTGCTAAGCGGTCAATCACCTACCCAACCGTCAAGGCCGCTCTAATCGGCTCGGATTACAGCTTATTCAAGCCTACTTTCTGTCCAGTGAATGGGGAGTACGTCACCCCAAGTTGTTCCCAAAAAACAAATGTTAACCCATGATCAGACTTTTTCTATTAGTTTCCCTCTTGCATCTCTCGGTGCTTTCAAGTGGTCAGGACAACGCCCTCTCCCAGTTTTTTGCCAATAAAATTTATCTGAACCCTGCCTTTGCTGGCATCGAAAAGGGGATTCAAACCACCGCCAGTATGCGCAGCCAATGGCTGAAGGCGGACGGCGGCTACCAATTCGCCGCAGTCGCCGTGGAATGGCAGGAAGACTGCTGGCGCTCCGGATTCGGGCTTACCCTGCAATACGCCGACGAGGGCATCGCGCCGCTGCGTACCACCGGGGCGGGATTCACCTACGCCTATATACTTCCATACAAAAACGGCAACGTCCATTTCGGACTGCAATACACTTATAACCAAAAAACTCTGGACTGGAGCCGGCTCACTTTCTCAGACCAGCTGGATCCGGTGTTCGGCTCTATTTACGGTACTTCCGCGGTGGTCGGACTGGACAAAATTGATTTCCACGATTTCAGCGCCGGCATCGTCTGGCGCTCCGACAGCCGACTTATTGGACGGAAAAAAAGTCTGCTCCGCTTCCGCTCGCATCTGGGTGTGTCGGTGAACCATCTCTCGAGTTTGTTAGGCAAGGGGCCTGATGAGTCCTTCCTGCAATCCGGCACGGAAATTCCCGCCCGCATCACCGTACACGGCGGCACGATCATCCCGTTGGTTTTCCTGGTGGGTTCTACCCACAAAATTGTGGTATCGCCCAACTTTCGGCTGGAAACCCAGGGCTTTAGTCCGCTCAACTTCAATAGAAGTATGACACTCTTCTCCGGCGGCGCGTATTTCATCGTTGAACAAGCGGTGTTCGGCGCGTATTACCACAGCCGCACGCCCATTCCGGGCTTAAAACATACCAACTCCTTAGCCTTCTCGCTCGGCTTCACGCAAAGCGAAAAGCAATCCAAAAAAAAATCCTACTACCTGGGCTTCAGCGTGGACGTCAATGCCACCGGCCTCGGTATCCGCAGCGGTAACGTCTATGAACTGAACCTGCGCTACAACTTCCGCAACGTCCGGCCCATCTGCGAGCAAAAGCACGCCGCTACTAACCGCAAGAAAGTGATGGAGTGCAAGGATTTTTATTGATAAACGCCAAATTCCCAATATTGAACTACTCAAATTTGATATTTTTATGAAAATAAGACTGTTATCGGCCTTTGTATTCCTGTTTTTTGTCTCCTTTGTGAAGGGGCAGAATTGTGATTTCAACTTTACCCCGAATAATCCCTGCCCGGGGCAAACGGTTACGTTTACGGTAATCAACCCGGTGGGTATGGCCACTTATACCTGGGATCTGGACGGCGACGGCATGAACGACGATGGAACCGGTACTAGTGTTGCCTTTACGTACCCATTCAATACAGCACCTGTCGGCTATGTTGTCAATCTTTATCAGAACGGAGTTAATTGTCCCGGCCAAAAGACGGTTAATGTTAAACCGTCGCCTGACCCAACTATAGGGGTCGCAAGTGGTCAGCCAATCGACAACAATATTATCAGAACGTGTAACAGCGGGCAGTCCGATACGCTCGGCATATATAATGCCTCAAGCACATTCAACACGAATACTTCCTACACTATTAACTGGGGAGATAACTCACCCAACCTTAATTTGACGAATGCTACATTCCAATTAAACAATACAATCATCGAGCACGGTTACAGCGGATTAGGCTATAATAATCTTCAAATCATTGTAACAAATAACGTTGGTTGTACCGCTACCGGCAATTACCAATATTTTATTGGAAGTAATCCTTCGGTCGGCTTAGCTAATCCAGGCAATACCGATGGGCTCTGTGCACCTGACACTATTACATTTCCCCTTACGAACTATTTGAACAATCCTCCAGGAACGACCTATACATTTTTCTTGAACACCACACAAATTGCTCAATTTACCCAGTCTAATGTGCCTGCAAATTTTACATATATTTTTGACTCAACCTCCTGTGGGAAAACAACACCCCTTGGAGCGCAAAATGCTTATGCTATCACCGTTGAAGCAAAAAATCCTTGCGGAAGTTCAAAAGCTTCCGTGGAACCTATAACCCTCAGCACTAAACCCATACCTGATTTTTCCATTCTTCCGCCTCCCAACTACTGTCCAAACGAGGAGTTTGCTTTCACTAATACCTCCACTAATATCAATGAATATAACACAGTTACTAAACTGTGCAAGGATACGCTTGGCACTTTATGGATGATTACCCCTGGAGTGCAAAATGTTGATTATCAAATAACCTCAGGCACTTTATTAAACAGTAAATCTATTAAAGTCAGGTTCCTTAAGCCGGGTGTTTACACAATTAAAATGACGCTTAATCCCACCCCCGTCTGTGGTCCTGCCACTATTTCTAAAACCATCACCATCCTCGAGCCTCCAACCGCTAATGCCACGGCCCAATCCAGCAACTCCACCGGCTGCGCGCCTTTAACCGTTACGTTTGATAATCTTTCCACCGGCTATCAAGTCAGTTACAACTGGTCTGTAAATCCGCCTGCAGGCTGGAATTTTATCAGCAACACCACCAATACTTCGGAAAACCCGGTAATACGCTTCGATGCAGCCGGCACTTACACCGTGACGCTTACCACCGGCAATGTGTGCAGCACGGATACCTGGGATACGACCATCATTGTGCGTACACTGCCCTCCATTACCTTGCCCACGCTGGGCCCCTACTGCCAAACAGCTTCCCTCTGTTTCGATGCGGGCAATGCCACTTACAATAACGGCAACGGCACGATTTCCAGTTACAGCTGGTCGTTTCCGGGAGGAACGCCGTCTTCCTCCAACCAACAATTCCCCTGCAATATCAATTACAGCGTAACGGCGGCCACCACTTTCAACGTGAGCGTCACTGTTACGAACCAGTGCGGATCCGCGACCGCCGGTGCCAGCTTCGAGGTGCAGGTTCCACCTGTGCTCACCATGCCGCCCAACCTGACCCTTTGCCTCAACGCCAATCCAGTGCAACTCAATGCCATTCCGGGCAACGGCGCTTGGTCGGGCCCGGGTGTTAACGCCACGGGGCTGTTCAACCCGGCCAATGCCGGAGGCCCCGGCGCCAAAACACTCACTTACACCTACGGAATCGGTGTTTGTCAGGCAACGGCTACTATGACGGTAACCGTTGTTCCTTTGCCGTCTGTAAATGCCGGGCCGGACCTGTCGGCATGTGTCAACGAAAGCGCCCTGCAATTGTCCGGCGCTACACCTACACCCGGCAACTGGACTTCTAACCCCATGGCAGTTATAAACAGTAACATCTTCAACCCCATGGCCTCCGGCGCTGGCACTTACACGCTCACCTACACCCACACGGATGCCAATAATTGTACCAATACGGACACCCGCACCGTAACAGTCCATCCGCTGCCGATTGTCACAGTCGGCAATGCCTCCTACTGTAATACACCCGGCTTGGTGCCGCTGCCAACCGCGACGCCGCCCGGCGGCACGTGGAGCGGACTTGGGGTGAGCGGCAACCAGTTCAATCCCGTAGCCGTAGGTGTGGGCACCCACACCATTACTTATACCTATACGAACTCAAGTACCGGATGTACCAATACCGCCGTTAGCACCATTACCGTCAGCAACCCGAGCACAATCAATGCAGGGCCGGATACTGCTGTTTGTATCAATGCGGCGCCGCTTAACCTCAACAATGGCGTATCGCCTCCCAACGGCGACTGGTCCACCACCAGCAACGGGTTGTCTAACGGTGTTTTTACCCCAAGTCTGGCCGGCGCCGGAACACATACGCTGACGTACACCTTCGGGTCTGGTAATTGCCTGGTGACGGACACTCGCGTGATCACCGTTTTTGCCCTACCCGCAGTGAATGCCGGAGCAGATCAGACGGCCTGTGTGGACGTGCTTTCGGTCACCCTCTCCCCCACTCCACCAAACGGTGTCTGGAGTGGCAGCGGTGTGTATGCGAACAATGTGTTCAACCCCAATCAATCGGGGCCGGGCACTTATAACCTTACTTATACTTTTACCGACGGCAACAGCTGTGTCAATAACGATGGGATGACCATCACCGTCCATCCGCTGCCGGTCGTCCATACCAATGACACTTCTTATTGCAATACCCCCGGCGTTGTGAGCCTGCCTGTCGCCACACCGCCCGGCGGTACCTGGTCCGGACAAGGCATTTCCAACAACCAGTTCAATCCGGTGACTGCCGGAGGCGTAGGTACCTACACGGCAGTCTATACCTACACCAATGCAAATAATTGCACCAACCGCGATACGATCTCCATTACGGTCATCAATCCGGATAACGTCAACGCCGGTATAGATACCGCTTTTTGCGTTAGCGTTACCTCGTTTGATCTGAACGCCAGCGTTACGCCGGCGGGCGGCATCTGGAGTAGTTCCGGCCCCGGGCTCTCCGGAAACATATTCAACCCCAATGCCGCAGGACCTGGCACCTACACCTTGACGTACTCGGTCGGCACGGGTAATTGCCTTGTGCAAGACACCCGGACGATCATTGTGCGCCCCTTGCCCGTGGTACAAGCCGGGTCAGACCTCAGCGCCTGCGTGGATACTACCGCACTAAACCTGTCACCCAATCCTGCTGGCGGCGCCTGGACGGGAAACGGGGTATATACCGGCAACGTATTCAATCCCAACCAGTCCGGCGACGGCACCTTCAACTTAACCTACACCTTCACAGATGCAAACGGCTGCACAAATGCGGATGGCCTGACCATCAACGTCCACCCATTGCCTGTGGTGAGCGCCAGCGATACTGCGTATTGCGACACCCCCGGCGCAATCGGACTGCCCTTCGCAAATCCGGCCAACGGTGTCTGGACGGGTGCAGAGATCAGCAACAACCAATTCGACCCACAAGCCGCCGGAGGCGTTGGCACTTATCCGGCCGTGTACACCTATACCGACGGGAACGGCTGCAAAAACACCGACACCATCCTTATTGAAGTCATCAGCCCCGCCAACGTAAATGCCGGCGTAGATACCGCCTTCTGCGAAAGCGTGACAGCCTTCGATCTCGGCCAGGATGCACTGCCGGCCGCTGGCGGCACTTGGACTTCCACCGGTGGCGGACTTCAAGGGCCCATATTTAACCCCAACGCAGCCGGACCGGGCATTTATACGCTCACCTATTCGGTTGGCGCCGGAAATTGCCTCGTACAGGACACCCGCACCATTGAAGTCCGGGCGCTTCCGCTGGTGGAGGCGGGGCCCGATCTGTCGGCCTGCTCCAGCGACTCCACCCTAGATCTGGGCGGCATTCCAATACCCGGCGTCTGGACTTCGTTTCCGACGGCCGTCATCAACGGAAACACCTGGAATCCCGCTCTGTCCGGTGTCAATACCTACACGTTGACCTTCACCCACATGGACGCCAACGGGTGTATCAACTCCGATCAGCGCACGGCCGTTGTACATCCTCTGCCTGTACCCTTAGCCGGCGATACGACTTACTGCAATACCCCCGGCACCGTACTGCTGCCATTTGCCACGCCGCTAGGCGGCAGTTGGAACGGCGCCGGCATTTCCGGTTTGCAATTCGATCCGCAAGGCGCCGGTGGCATCGGTGCCTACCCCGCCACTTACGTATATACCGATAATTACAATTGTACCGATAGCATCACGGTGCTAATCGAAGTGATTGATCCGCCTTTCATTTATGCCGGTGTCAATGACACCATTTGCATCAATGGTGGTGCCCTCCAACTTACCGGATTTGAACCCGCTACGAACGGCTTTTGGAGCGGAAACGGTATCATTAATGCGCAAACAGGCGTTTTCGATCCCGAACTGGCCGGTGGCGGCAATCATCCGTTAACTTACACCTTCGGTTCCGGTAACTGTCAGGTAAAGGATACCGCTGAAATATTCGTAATTGCCGTGGCGATTGACGCAGGTCCGGATCACACTATCTGCCTGGATGATAATCCGCTGCTGTTAAGCGGGTTCACCCCCGCCGGCGGCGTATGGTCGGGCGTCGGCATTACCAATCCGATAGGCGTTTTTACCCCCTCAGTTGCCACCGTCGGAACCCACGTGCTCTATTACAAATACAACGACCCGATACTGGATTGTATCTTCCGGGATTCTGTAAGCATTACCGTGCATCCGATGCCGGAATCTGATTTTGCGCCGCCGACCAATTCCTGTATCGACGTGGTAATCCCCTTCGTCAATCAATCCCAAAGCACTTTTATGCCCTTATGGACATTCGGCGCCGGCGCCGGCTCCACCGAGGCCAATCCAACCCATGTGTACACCGATACCGGCACTTACTTAGTGACGCTCGTGACGGAAAACCAGTTTGGCTGTATCGACTCTATCAGCCGAACCATCTTCGTAACGAGTCCTCCGACTGCCTTTTTCTCTACCGCGCCCGACTCCGGTTGCGCCGTGCTACAAGTGAATTTTATGAACACCAGTTTTGGATTTGAAACCACCTACACCTGGGATTTCGGAAATGGCGATACCAGTACCTTATACGATCCGGGAACCATCTCTTTCCAACAAGGTACCGGCGATACGATTTATCACATCCGGCTGACCGCACAAAATCTGTGCGCCACCCGGGAATGGTTGGACTCTGTTAAAGTGTTCCCCTGGCCGCAAGTGGCATTCGGTATCAACCTGGACACCATCTGTACCGGCGCCTTTATCGAGTTCTCGAATACCACGCTGGGCAAGCCGGAGTTCTTTTTCTGGGATTTTGGCAACGGGGTAACTTCTACGGATACCGTCCCTTATCCCGTCCAGTTTTTTACCGATACCCTTTACCGGACGTATAATATTACTTTGATCGCCACCAATTTCTGCGGATCGGACACCGCCGTGTACCCTGTGGTTGTTAAACCTGTTGATGTACGCGCCTTTTTCAATATTCCCAACGATACCGGCTGTGAACCTTACACAGTGACTTTCACGAATTACGCCACTCTGGGAGCGCCCGTAACCTGGGATTTTGGAGACGGCAATACCTCTTCGGCAAACAGCCCCACGCATACCTTCACAAGCGATGGGGTTTTCAAAGTGGTGCAAAAGGTCTCTTCCGGCTGCGGCTATGACAGTACCATTGCCTACATCACCGTATTGCTGGCCCCGGATGTATCCTTCAGCAGCGCTCCACAAGTCTGCCGTAACGCCCCCCTACAATTTACCAACACTTCTGTCTCGCCATTGTCCGGTACGATTTGGTCTTTCGGCGACGGGGATTCCAGCCTGCTGTACAACCCTGCACACAGTTGGACCCAAATCGGCTCCTACAACATCACCCTCATTGGTATCTCCGCCATCAACGGCTGCCCGGCTACCGCCGCCGGCACAGTGAATGTGCTCGAGCTGCCGGTGATCCAGTTCATGCCCAGCCAACTCGACGGCTGTATTCCCCTGACGATCGCATTCAGCAACCAGTCGCAGGGCGCCACGTACTTTGAGTGGGATTTCGGCGACAATAATACCCAGCTGGGCGCTACCCCCAGCCATACCTACACTGCCGCCGGCCAGTATGCCGTGCACCTTCGCGGGATCGACCTCAACGGCTGCCGCAACGACACGACGTTCTACTACATCACCGCCCACCCGATCCCCTCGCCGGCCTTTGCCATGGATCGCGATCGCTTGTGCGGACTGCCCGTCAGCGTACAAATGCAAAACCAGACACCCGACGCAATCAGTTATAGCTGGGACCTCGGCAACGGGTCCACCAGCGTGCAAAACAACCCGACTACGACCTATACCGCCGCTGGCGATTACACGGTGCAACTCATCGCTGTGAACACCTTCGGCTGCCGGGACACCACGCAGAGCATCTTCAGCGCCTACGCCATTCCGGAAGCCGATTTCCAATACACACCCGATGACGGCTGCGACCCGCTGACCGTACAGTTTGAAAACCTGTCGCGCTTCAGCACCAACGCCTACTGGCGCTTCAGCAACGGCGGCGTTTCCACGGAGTTCAGTCCGGCGTACATCTTCCACGGTCCGGGCAGTTACGGCGCCCAACTGATCGCCTCCCATCGAGACGTGTGCTTCGATACGCTGCAGCTGGACGATATCATCTGGGTGGAACCCAGCCCGGTTGCCAACTTCACCTTCGTGGAAATCCTGACCATGCCGCCCTCCGGCATATTCAAATTCACAGACGCTTCCCTGGATGCCATACAGTGGGACTGGGAATTCGGCGACGGCGGCGAATCAGATGCGCAAAACCCGGAGCACCGGTACTTCTCCAACGGCCCCAAGATGGTCACCCTGCTGGTCACCAGTCCGAACGGCTGCACAGACGACACCAGCCAGGTGGTCATTCCCACCGGCATGAAAGGCCTGTTCATCCCAAACGCATTCACCCCCACGGCCGGCGTGGGCGATGTCACCTTGTTCAAGCCCAAGGGCGTGGGATTAAAAGAATACGAAATCGAGGTGTACTCGCCCTACGGTCAGCTCCTCTGGCGCTCCGACCAACTAAACGAAGGCCAACCCGCCGAAGCTTGGGACGGTACTTTCCAGGGACAATTGCTTCCCCAGGATGTGTATACTTGGAAAGTCACCCGCGCCGTATTTGAAGACGGCACCCTCTGGCCCGGCAATTTCGACGCCGGGACCGGAGCGGGCAAATGGGTAGGGTCGGTGACGTTGATCAGGTGAGCATGGATAATTCGCTTTTCACCGGTCTTGGTCACAGATAGCTCAGGCGCTTGACATTTAAAAACATAAAAATCCATCCGGCGCTTTTGCCGAAGGGATTGCATAGACTCTTTGTAGTTATACCTTATCAGTTCGTTTTAATTTCGATCGTGTTCATCGCTTGTGCCGTAATGGGTGCTCCAGGTTCAATGCAGGCACCTTCAGTGGGATTCATACCGCGGATCGTATGTTCATTGCCGTTCAGCGGCATCATCTGGCCGTTTACGGTCTGCACAAACAACAACTCTATCGTAACCTCAGTGCCATTATTGTAAGCGGCTGGGCTCATATTCTTGATAAGACCCACAGCCAGGGCGACACCTCACCGCAAACAAAACCTATAATGTCCTGGAACCCGACTACTCTATCCACGACCGTTCCATCAACCTGAACAACGGCTGGAAAACCGTACTTGGCCGAGGCCTGGATATCTTCCAAAAAACGGGCGGTTGGTTTGATATTGCGGAGTACGACCAGGAGAAACGAAGGTGTAAGGGTTGTGACGTGACGTATTTGAGGGGGTGAGGTCGGGCTTAAATATCGATGTCCGAATCCGTCAAGCTATTGTAAATAGCATTAAGTTTTTGGATATACCTATTCAGCATTTTTACCAGTATATTATGGTCAATTTCCATGTCGGATTTCGTGAGTTGGTTTGCGTTTTTAGCCCCCAATAGGTGGGATAAGGAGTTCTTGAGTGTCGCGTTCTCTTTTTCCAGCCTTTCCTTTTCCGAAGTGAGCGAAATAATTTTCCGTTTTAATCCAACGATTTCAACATGTTGATTATACTGTAGTAAATGGCGTTGTTGCATGAATCCAATGGCCATAGCTATCCCGTGAAATTTACACCCCTA
>JBMOHO010000099.1:0-11826 GCA_049317805.1 Saprospiraceae bacterium | reverse complement strand
GTTAACTCAAAACTCAAAACTCAAAACTCAAAACTCATAACTGCAATGGATATCACCGTACAGGAACTGCGTCAAAAATTAGAATCAGGCGAAAAATTCATCTTCATTGATGTGCGAGAGCCGTACGAGTATGAAGAGTTCAACCTCGGCGCGCAGCTGATGCCGCTGGGCGATGTACCTGCCCAAATCGGAGCGTTCGACAGCCAAAAAGACGAGGAGATTGTAGTGCACTGCCGTTCGGGCCAGCGCAGTGCCATGGCCCAGAGCCTGTTTCAGGCACAGGGGTTTACCAACGTGCGCAACCTTACAGGTGGCGTATTGGCCTGGTTAGGCGCTTTTGGCAACACAAAACCTTGAACGTTTGTACCATCTTCACCCTTTTACCCGTTATTGCATCATGAAAAAATGCACCTACTTCCTGGCAGGCTTTTTCCTGTTTGCCCTCGTCTTTGGCAACGCTGCATGTAGCCAAAAAAGCGGCTGTCCGGCCACCGAAAGCCTGCAGCCCAAAACCAACCGCAATGGAGACTTGAAGGCCTCCAAAAAGAAAGACGACGGGCTGTTCCCCAAAAAGATGTCGAAGAAGATGTAGGTTGAACGGCCAAAAAATTTTATTCGGCACACCATCATTTTCTTTCTCCACCCCTCGAAATCACTTCGAATACCTGTTCAATCCGGTATCCATCTGCATCCACCAGCGCCAGGGTGTGTTTGCCCACGCCCGGTTGCAAAGCCATTTGGTGAAATTGTTGTGTACTGCCTAAGTACGCACCATCCAAATGCCAATACAGCACTACATTCGGTCGCTGATGGGCCACCTCAAACACGGTACTGCCCAACTTTCCGTCTAAATCTACCGGTACATATATAGCAGTTGGCTGTTTGGGATAAATCAATTGCATCGGTGCCTGTTGGGCGGCGGCGGCCCCTTGCAGACAATCCGGCCTGTAAGCCGGTGGCATCCGAAACCAGGGGTTTTTATGGATAAAATAATGCGCCTCCATCGGCGGCAACACAAACCAGGGTACATGCTGCATGTCGGATGGTGCCGCACAAGTACTGTTGACTTGCCAGGCGCCGCTGGCGTCCAGGTGCAACAGTTCATGGTTCGGACACGCTTTCGCGTTCAAGCCTGACTTGGGTATCCATACGGTATCTGCCGGACAGTTTGGGTTGGCCCGCCAGCCACTCAGCGGACACACAGCGGCTTGCACCATAGCATCGTACGGCGCATCGAACCACCCGTCGTCGGGCAACAGGTCAAACAATTCAAACAGCACCGGGGCAGCAGCCTGCACGCCCAACAGCCCCGGGCGCCCTTCTCCGTCGGCATTGCCTACCCAAACGCCCACGGCATAATGGGGCGTCACGCCAGAGGCCCAGGCATCCCGAAAGCCGAAACTGGTACCGGTTTTCCAGGCTATCGGCCGGCTGCCTTGAAACAGTTCCCATTCTCCGGCACTCATCGGACGCTCTACTTGCTGCATGGCCTCAAAGGTGTGCCATATTGTTCCAGCGCTCAACATGGGCGCCTCTCGCAGGAGGGTCGTGTTGCGCGTCCTCATAGGGGTGAAAACGGGCGCCCTGAAATCGTTGGCAGCATACCGACCGTCGCGCGGATAAAAGTTAAGCAACACCCGCGCCATCCCGGCGTACACATTGGTGATGTCGAGCAGGGTGGCTTCGGCACCACCCAGAATCAACGACAAACCATAGTACTCAGGGGGGCGGTTAATAGTACTCAGGCCCAGGCGCTTGAAGTTGAAATGGCATTTGTGTAGACCATATTGTTGCAACAGGAGCACAAAAGGCACATTGAGGGAGCGGATCAGGGCCCTGCGGGCAGGCACCGCACCATCATACGTTTCAAAATAATTTTCCGGTCGGTACTGCCCAAGCTGTGTAGGCACATCGTGCAGCAGGCTGTTGGGCAGGATGTCACCGCTTTCCAACGCCAGGGCATACAAATACGGTTTGAGGATGCTGCCGGTGCTGCGCGGCGCGGCGGCACAGTCTACCGATTCGCCATGTTCCGCGCCCGCGCCCACCACATTGCCCACATACGCCAACAAGGCTCCTGTGGACACATCTATAATCACTGCGGCCATGTTGTGCACTTCGTTGCCACGGTACACGGCCTGCCGACGCGCCAACACCGCCGTTACGCGCTCTTGGAGTTGTATGTCTATGGTGCTGTGCAAACGCCGCGTGCCTTGGCCAAATTTACCATTAACCAATTTGTCCATCAAGTGCGGGGCCAGGTTGGGCAGCGGATGGGGCACGCCGGGCATCGGTTCCGCAGCAGCGAGGGGTCCATCCAGGGTATCTAATCGCCCTATTTGGACCAATTTGTCCAACAGGCGATTGCGCTTGGCTACCAATGCTTCTGCGTTGCGACCCGGACGCATCAGGCCCGGGCTATTGGGCAAAACGGCCATGGTGGCAGCCTCCGACCAGGAAAGGGCCTGCGGGCTTTTGCCATAATAACGCCATGATGCTGCTTCTAATCCGACGATGTTGCCCCCAAAAGGTGCATGGGCTGCGTATAGTTGCAAAATGGCCTTTTTGGAGTAGCCCGCTTCCAGGCGCAGGGCTAAAAAAACCTCAAGGCTTTTTTCCCAAAATGTGCGCTGCCGGTTGCCCCTTGCCATGCGAATGACCTGCATGGAAATGGTGCTTCCTCCGCTGACCACACGACCTGCCCGCAGGTTTTGGCCAGCCGCTCGCAACAAACTCAACACGTCCACACCAGGGTGGTATCTGAAGCGTTTGTCCTCAAAGGCAATGACCGCTGCCACATATTTTTCCGGCAAACTGTCTAACTTGGGGAAACGCCACTGCCCGTCTGACGCAATGCGCGCGCCCAACAACTGCCCATGCTGATCCTCCAGCACCGCGCAATAAGGCTCGTCGAAAAGCGGGTAGGGTAGGGCGAATATCCACAGTGCTGCCAGGCCCGTTAAGGCTGCAAACAAGAAGGCTCTTTGTTTGATCAAATTCCACAATCGATGCAAGTGCCAATCAATTTGTGCAAATCTTGTACTTTTTCCCGAAAGCATCGGCCTCCGTCCCGGTTTTTTTTACGGACCCATCACCATCATTGTCCGCGTCGCCTGATCGGCAGCTGTTGCCAGGCGGTAAAACAACAGGCCGTTTGCCGGAAGCAAGGAGCGGTTTATGGTGACGGCATTGTAGCCTTTTGCGTATGCTGCCGTTTGGCTAAACAACAAGCGACCGGAGTCGTCCAATATCGATAGCGTTGCTGAACCAGCCTCCGGCAAATAAAAGCCGATGCTTGTTTTATCGGTGAACGGATTGGGTTGATTTTGATACAGTTCAAAATCCGTACGCTGTGAGGTGTCTGTATTAAAATGCAGCATTACATCCATCGGCACACCGTCTGGCCCGTAGGCTTCCGCACGGGTGATCTGGCTCGACACTTCAAGCATCCGGCTCAGCTTGCCGCTCGCGCTGGCTTTCACGCGCAATTCAAACGTGCCGGATTGAATCTCGGCAGAAACAGTGAGCATCGTGCCTGCTTCATGGCGAAAAACGGCAAAGTTGTCGGCCGACATGTTTTTTCCAGGTAAAATTTCAATCAGTTCAAGGCCATTCAGCTTCAGCGTAAACTGATACCCCAGTACATCTTCCACGGGTTTCAGCGTAAGCGTGTATGCGGTATCGGCCTCCATGATTTGGTCGGTTAAGTCAAACCTGAGAACACGATTAGAGCGTTCTTGCGCACCTGCTGACGCGCCCACAATAGCGTTGCCGTTTACATCGCCTACTTTAATGCCCACGAAGTTGTAATTGCCGTTTACATGAGGCAACGTGTCCGCGATTTGCTCTGGAAATGCCGATTCGAATGGATTGAATGCATTGGGAAAACTAAAAGACTGGGGTACAAAACGCCAACTGGTGTTTACGGGGAAAGTGGTGTACACGCCCAAAATCAGTTTGCGCAATTCTACGATGTCGAAGGTGGTGATGGAGCCTGAATTATTGATGTCGGCGGCAATCATGGCATACGGCGTTTGTATTGGCTTTTGCCCCAGAATGTGTTTGGCCATGAGCACCAGATCATAGGTAGACACCCCGTTTAGCGGGTTGTCGCCTTTTGAAGGTGTTACGGTAAACGTCGACGCCGGCGGCAGGCTTTTTGAAAACTGAAAGTGTCCGCCGTTTCCTGATTGATTAACATATTGAAAAGCCGGTGATGGCGGTGCCTGGTATGACAAGGTGATGGTAGCGGCGTCTACACCTTTATTATATGCCGTAAAAAGGTTGCCCGCCACCGTCACCGGAGCGCCAGGTGTACAAACGGCAGCATTGTCCTGAATGTTGATGAACGTGAGGCAATAGTCGGCGTTACCAGCCAAATCTTCAGACCACAACTCCACTTCCTGCATACCCACGTCGACGCAGGTAAAGGCAATTTGGTCAATCGGATTGCCTTGCGCGTCGCGTGGAAATCCGGTACCCGCGCCCGCCTGCCGAATGCCGTAAATAAGTTTGTTTGCCGGGGTACAGTTGTCGTTGCCATACTGCAGAAAGTCGCTGGCCCAGAGGTTAATCATGCCATTGGGCATCAGGTTGACGCTCAGGCCATTGAGGCAGACTACCGTTGGCGCTTTACAGTCTTTTGTTTCAATAGGGTACTCACAGACAGTCTCGTTTCCACAATTGTCGCTGACAATCCATTTAATCTTATGCCGTCCGTAGGGCAGTTGTGGATCAAAAAAGGTACCAGGCGACTGTGCGGTGTTCCAGGCCACGCGCGCTGTGCGGGAAGCGCCGGTTTGCGTCACTTGCAGGGCAAATCCAAAACGCTGGTTGGCGGGCACAGGGCGGTTGTCGAATGCCAGGGGCGTGCCCCCGCTGTAGTTTGGGTTTTGGGCATTGCCCACCTGGATGTTGTTGTAGCCGGGCAGGTTTGCACTGGAAACCACCGTTTCCATGTCTCCATCCTGGTCTGTATCCAAGAACAACAGATACCGGAAATGGACGTCGCTGCCCGAACAATCGTCTACCGCACGCACGCTTAAATTGCCCGCAGGCGCTTCACAAAGGTCATGTTGCTGCGTCAGCGGATCCCAAAGTGCATTGATGTTCCATAAAAACGGGTCGTTCGGACTGATGTCGCTCAGTTCCAACGGGCCCCGACAAGTATCGATCACTGGATCTTCCGAATCAATGATTTTGATCACCTGTTTATACGTGTAGCAGTTGGCGCCTGCATTCCAAAACGTGGAAAAGTTGGTTGCTGTGGGGTCGGCAGCCCTGATTTTCACCACTGAAGGTGCCCATGGTGCCGACGTGCCCAATGGCGACACCGTGGGTCCAGGCAAATTGGCGCTTGAATTGATGATGGCGTTTGGTTCCGGGTTGGGCACATTGATGCATGGCGCGTTGGGGTCGTAAGTGCACCAGTTGATGATTTTCCAGGTGCGCTCAATTTTGTAACAGGCATCGGGCACTACGGTAAATACCTTGTCTTGAAAAGACATGCCGAGCAACTCGCAGTCCTCGCCAAACAGCACAGGTTCATCGTATACATTGGTAGAATCACATGTGGTCAGGATGATGTCGTTTGGAAAACGGATGTAGTAATCCTGATCGTGCGTAACCAATATGCGCTGGGTGCATTGGGTGCTTAAACCGCCACAATCCGTCACGCGGAAGGTGCGCAAAATGGTACCTCGACTGCATTGGTCGTCGAAGCCATTCGTATTGTTGATGACGGTTAAGGTGTCCAGACAACAATTATCCGCACCAATGGCGTCACCGTATGTAGTAAGGCCAATGTCAAAGTTTTCGCAGGAAACGGTGACGTTGTCAGGCGCCTGGCAGCTTGGCCTGGTTTTGTCATCAATAAACACATGCACCATGCAGTCGTTCGCACTGGTTTCCATAAAAGTGAGCGACACATCGCCCACAGGCGGCGAAGAGTCGAACACACGCAAAAGGACTTGAACGGTGTCGCCTGCGTCTTCACAACAAAAACGCACCTGATCGAAAAAACGATTGTTGGGTTGACACGAGTTGGTGCTCATGCGGCGGGCCTTAAACATGGTGTCGTTGCAATTGTCGTATGAACCATCGTCAAATGATTCTGCATTGATGAGCACCGAACCATCAAGCCCCAGAGATACCTGGGTGAATTTATCGCAAGCCGCTACGGGCTGTGTCTGATCCTCAATGGTCACTGTAAACGTACAAACCCTGCTGTTGCCGCAATCGTCGGTAACCATATATCGAATAATCGTTGAGCCCTTGGGCAGGTTATATGCCGAGCCCAAAACGCCAAGTGTGTCTGCATTCCAATAATTGTTCCCGGCAAAATCGCTGATGCTTCCAATTAAGGCAAATGGATAACCGTTTGCTGTCCAATCGGCACGGATAGAATTGACCTGTGAGCATAAATCGGTGATCAACACATCTTCCAAATCCAGGTTCCGTGCGCAGCTGTTGGCATCGGTGCTGACGGTGACATTGGCCGGACAGGTAAACGTTGGGGCGGTTTGATCGTTGATTTTGATGACTTGAATGTGGAATATCGGGTTGGTGTCGGGCGCAGCAGGCAAGCACCAATTGAGCAGCGTCCAGGTGCGCAATATTTTATAGGAACCGTCGCAAACCGGCAAAAACTGGTCGGTGTACACGATTTGCAGTTCGCAGGCTGACTGATTAGGAAATAACGAAAATGGAATGCCATTGATCATGACAATGGGTGTTCCTGTGCTGTCGGGAATGAATTGAGGCTTTGTGCAGTCGAAAGCTGTATCTGACGGCAGTTCTATGTCGTCCAATTCAATGCGTTTCAACTGGATGGTTTGGATACAATTTCCCTGGTTGCCATACGCATCCTCGGCCGTCCAGACGCGCAACAGTTGTGCGCTGATGCCCTGGGTTGAACAGGGTTCGTCGGTATAAAAATCGGAAAAAGTCAGGTTGTACCCGCTGCAATTTTCATTAACCTGCGGGGTGGCCTGGCTAAAACCCAGTGTATTTTTAAGGTATGCGGGCTCAAAATGGCTCACTACACAAGGTATTGCAAAGTTGGAGCAAGTGAGCACCGGCGGCAGCTTGTCTTCTATGCTGATCAGGCCCCAGCACGTGTTGCCGCTGTTGAGGTGTGTGACGGTTGCGGTAAGCGTTTGGCCGATGTTGGCTGCTTGTACGGTGTTTCCGAGGGGTTGGCCGCCGGGCCCGCTGAGCGATACGCTGTAATCATCAAAGCAGCCGTATGTGCCTTCCAGCACCATATCGGGCGTAATGGTGGCGCTGCAGCTGCTGTCGAGCGACACTTGCACCTGGTCATTGCACACCAGGGTAGCCGGTGTAGTGAGCACTTGAACGAGGGCTTGCACCGATTGGATGCAGCCCGGATCAGCAGCCTGTGCCTGACCGCCGTCTACCGTGTATACAATGTTATATTGGCCAATGCCTAATGTACCGGGGTCAAACACCGACGCCGATAACCCGTTTATGGTAAATCCGGCGCTTTGAAACAGGCTGTCGCCCGGGTTGCCCTTTAGCTCAAGCGGCTTGGAAAACAAGCAAAATGAAGCATTCAGGTCTGTCGTGACGACAGGGTTGGGATAACGACAGGTATTGCTGATGGTGCGTACAACACCGGATTGATTGCTTGCGGTCAGGGTGTACCCCAGCGCATCAATGTGCACACCCCGGAGCAAATAAATGCCACTGCTATCGGGGGTTTCGGTGAATGTTGTGCCAACGGGAATGGGCGTAGGCGCATTTGGAGGTGCGGGGCTGTTGATGGCATAGAGGCCACTGACAGACGTAACCACCCAGGTTTCACCAGTAGATGATTGGATGGTAATGGTTTCGCCAAACTGGCCGTTGCCAAGGGTTGTGGCGTTGTTTTTACAAATACAGGGATCGCTGATGCTTATTTCCGGCACGGTTGCCAAAAAACTGATAGCCAAATCCTGGGTAAATGCTGCATAGTATAGACAAGACAAAAGCAGGGTAAGGAGTAAATACTTTCTCATGAAACGGAAAGATTAATCGGTAAAGTGAAGAAAAGTGTTTATGTTGTTGCAAATACCCTGAGATCTGTGCATAACACAGTTTCTTTTGTATGATGACATACAGAAGTGGCAGAGTATCAGGTTTGGCAGACAAACAAAACTGACCTTTTAGCTTTACCGAAAAAATTCCAAACGGAGAAAAACGCTATCAGTGATAACAACCTTTCGGGACGGGGAGCGCACGTTCGGGAAACGCCAATCGGTCATGCGATTATGAGGATTAGGTCGATTATCATAAGAAGTGGTATGCAAAAGTAAAAGGACTTTTTATTATGCCGTGTATTTATCCACAGGATTCTCAAAAATTTAACTTTTTTTACTTTTTCATATGTGTTTCTAAAACTTTTTTCATACCTTCAGGAACTTTTTGGCGTTTTGCTGCGTATTCATTGTTGTATCAAGTCGCATTTACGACCTACTCTTTTATTTTGCAACATAATCCTTCATTTTTTTCGATCCTTGAGAAACTTTTCAACCTAAAAGCGTCTTAAGGTATCGGACATATCTCTACATACCATGCGTCAACTTAAAATTTCCCACAAAATCACCTCTCGCGAAAGCCTCGCGTTGGATAAATATCTGAACGACATCGGCAAAATTTCGATGTTGAGCGGTGATGAAGAAGCAGTACTGGCCCGCCTTATTCGTGAAGGGGATCAGGAGGCGCTTGATAAACTTACCCGATCCAACCTGCGTTTCGTAGTATCGGTCGCCAAACAATACCAAAACCAGGGCTTGTCGCTGTCGGACCTCATCAATGAAGGCAACGTCGGATTGATGAAGGCAGCCCGTCGTTTCGACGAAACCAAGGGTTTCAAATTCATTTCTTATGCGGTATGGTGGATCCGTCAAAGCATTTTGCAGGCTATTGTCGAGAACAGCCGCATTGTGCGCATGCCGCTTAACAAGGTGGGTTCTTATAACAAGGTCAACGAAGCCTATATTTCTTTTGTGCAGAGCTTTGAACGGGAACCTACAGACGATGAACTCGCCGAATTGCTAGAAATGACCCCCAGGGAGGTACAAACCATGCTCCGCAGCAGCATGCGCCACGTGTCGCTTGACGCCCCCCTAAGCAACAGCGACGAGGGCGATGCGACCATGCTGGATGTGTTCATGCCCGAGAACGCTGTTGAACCGGATTTGCATCTGATGGCCGAATCCTTGCGCGAAGAGGTCGCTCAAGGCCTGTCTATTTTGTCGCCCCGCGAAATGGAAGTCATTGCTTCCTATTATGGCTTGATTGGCTACAAGATACTGACCCTCGAAGAAATCGGCGAAACGTACGGTCTTACCCGCGAACGGGTGAGGCAGATTAAAGAACGTGCCATCCGACGGCTGCGCAAATCGTATAACCGAAACGCCCTGCGCTCTTACCTCGGTTGATTTCCGGACGCGCTCCACGAGCACAATATGCCTTTCGTATGGTGACATGGCCTTGAACATGTACCATTGCGAAAGGCATTTTCTTTTCACCAATCCAGATACCGGAACAAAAAAGCCGCTACCCGGAATGGAGAACCAAAAAGTCTTACCTTTGCGCCCGCTTATGAACTTATGCCTCGACATTGGCAATACGCGAACCAAGGCGGGTGTTTTCAACGGCAATCAATTGATTGATCAGGTGATTGTGGCCGATTGGCGAACAGGCCACTTGCGGGCATTCGCAGACGGGTATCCTTTGCAGCATGCCATTGTGGCTTCGGTTGCCGAACCGGATCCGGCGATGATACCGGCTTTTGCTTCCTGGGGCCTGGATGTGTTGGAATTGACGCCCCATACGCCTCTTCCCTTTCAAAATGCATACACTACCCCCCAAACGCTGGGCAAAGACCGCCTCGCAGCGGTTTCCGGTGCTCATGCGTTGTATCCGGGGCGCAACGTACTGGTGGTAGACGCGGGTACCTGCATGAAGTACGACGGCTTGAGCGCCCAGGGCGTTTATATCGGAGGAAACATAGCGCCTGGTTTGCACATGCGCATCCGCGCCATGCACGAACAAACAGCGCGTTTGCCCATGGTCCCCATGCACATGCCGGAGGATTTCATCGGGTTCAGTACCGAAACAGCGCTTCAAAACGGCGCTATCAGGGGAACCGTGTTGGAATTGGCCGGATTTATTGGACTTTTTGCAAAAAAATGGCCCGACCTTTTGGTCGTGTTGAGTGGGGGAGATGCCTTTTTTCTTTTTGAAGCCATTCAGATGCCGGGAGTATTGCTCCAACCTGACCTGTTGTTGATTGGATTGAATCATATTTTAAATCATAACTTATAATGCCCATGTCGGCAAGAATATTCCGGATTACCTCACTGATTGCCCTTTTATTCGTTTTGGCTCAGACTGCAGGCGCTCAACCCAAACAAAATTCGCCTTACTCGAGATACGGATTAGGCGATTTTCAACCGCAGTACTTTGCCCACCAGGCGGGTATGGCCGGGCTTGCTGTGGGGTTTCATGACCCGCAACACCTGAATGTGGTCAATCCTGCTTCTTTTGCATTTTTGAATACCGCTACCTACGAAACGGGGCTATACGCCAATTTTAGTCACCTTGAATCGGACCAGGGTAGTTTGAACAACTGGAGCGGCAACCTGAGTTACCTGGCACTGGGTTTTACGCTTAAAAGCCCCATCAATGAAGCGCTCGACAAAGTGCAGTCGCCCTGGAAATTAGGCATGGGTTTTTCCGTAACGCCTTATACCTTGGTGGGATACAACGTGGAGGCCATTGATACGTTGCCCGACATCGGCAGGGTGTCTAACCGGTTTGAAGGAGACGGCGGCACCTATAAGTTCAACTGGAGCAACGCCATTCGGTATAAGCGAACTGCCATTGGACTCAATCTGGGATGGATTTTCGGCCGATCTTCGTTTAACAATTCTACTGTTTTTACAGACAGCCTGCCCACTTTTCAAAACAATTTCCGCACCGATGTGCGGGCAAATGGCTTTGTGTGGAAGCTTGGCGTGCAACACGACTGGGTGTTGGCCTATTCAGAAAACAACATCACTCAACCCACCCGTTGGGTCACTTTTGGCCTTACGGCCAACAGCAACCATCGGGTGCGCCTGCGCTCAGACCAGTTGTTGCAGCGCAGCCGCGGTCTTTTCGCCAACAACGTGTACATCGGACCTGATACTTTGTCGTTTGAAGAAGGTGCCTTCCAGAGCCTTACCCTGCCTGCGGGCGTGGGGCTTGGCGTCATGCTGGTGGAGTTGAACAGATACCGGTTTGGCGTGGATTATTCCTTTGAAAACTGGAGTGCCTACAAAAATGAAGTAAAACCGGAAACCCTGCGCAATACCCACGCCATATCCATTGGAGGTGAATATACGCCGGATTACGCATCGTACAACAACTATTTGAAGAAGGTTCGCCTGCGGGCGGGCGCGTATTTCCGACAGGATCCCCGGGTGATTAACGGCACACAACTCAACGACCTGGGCGTATCGGTTGGCTTTGGGTTCCCGGTGATATTGCCGCGTTTGCAAACATCATACATTAACGCGGCGCTTGAAGTGGGTTCATTTGGCGACAATACGCCTATTCGGGAAAACTATTTCCGGTTTACCCTGGGCTTCTGTCTGAATGACAATACCTGGTTTTACAAACGGCGGTTTGAATAAACGTCGCGGCGACTTTAGTCGCCGACGTTGCGGCGACTAAAGTCGCCGATGTTGTGTCGACTTTAGTCACCGATGTTGCGTCGACTTTAGTCGCCGATGTTACGTCGACTTTAGTCGCCGATGTTACGTTGACTTTAGTCGC
>JBMOHO010000098.1:0-11885 GCA_049317805.1 Saprospiraceae bacterium | reverse complement strand
CACTGCACTATGTGCATTTATTCGGCGACTGAAGTCGTGTCACTGCACTATGTGCATTTATTCGGCGACTGAAGTCGCCGCCACTGAACTATGCAATTCGTATTCCCTGCTTTTCTGACGGCCCTGTTGGCACTCGCCATTCCGATCATCATTCACCTGTTTTACTTCCGCCGTTTCAAGAAGGTGTATTTCACCAATGTGCGGTTCCTCAAGGAGGTCAAAGAAGAAACCAGTAACCGGCGGCGGTTGCGCAATTTGCTGGTGCTGGCCATGCGCTGCCTGGCCTTGTCGCTGCTCGTGCTGGCCTTTGCACAGCCTTTTTTGCCCAAATCAGACTCGGTGAAACAAGGCGAAAAAGCCGTGAGCATTTTCATTGATAACTCGTTCAGCATGGGTGCCTTGTCCGAGCAATCACCCCTGATCGAACTGGCCAAACAACGCGCAAGGGACATTGTGAGCGCACACGGACCCGCCGACCGCTTCCAGATCATCACCAATGAACTCGAAGGACGCGATCAGCGGCTCATCAGCAAAGACGATGCGCTCACCCGCATTGAAGAGGTGCGCAGCGGACCAGCCACCCGTCAGTTGTCAAAGGTGCTCACCCGCCAGCAACAAGCCCTTGCCACGGGCACTGCTGAAAACCAAAAGGCGTACCTGATCACCGATTTTCAGCAAAACATCAGCGACCTCGAGGCGTTCAAAGACTCCTTGCTGGCCGTCGATCTGGTGCCCATGCGGGCAGTACAGGAAAGCAACCTCAGCATAGACAGCGCCTGGTTTGAAAGTCCGGTGCAGGTACTCAATCAGCCCGCACGGCTCATGGTCAAAATAAGCAACCGAGGCAGCGAGGCAGCAGACGAAGTACGCCTGTCTTTTTGGCACGATGGTCAACTCAAACCCGTGGGTGCTCTGTCTTTGCCCGCCAGCGCGCAAAAAGTGGACACCGTAAATTTCAACATCCTGCACCCGGGATGGCACCAGGCCCGTTTGGGCATTACGGATTATCCGGTGCAATTTGACGACGATTACTACATCAATTTCCGGGTGGCCGAACGCGTGGAGGTACTCAGCATCAATGCTGCCACCGCCAATCCGTACCTGAATCGGGCTTTTTCCGGTGCCGGTTTTTTCCGTTTGGACAACACCGATGCGCGCGCCCTGGATTATTCGCAGTTCAACCGGTACCAGCTCATTTTGCTCCATGACCTGACCACCATTTCAACGGGCTTGTCTCAGGAATTGCAGCAATTTGTTCGAAATGGCGGCAATGTACTGGTGTTTCCGGCCCGGCAGGCCGATTTGACAAGCTACAACGCTTTTTTGCAACCCTTTGGCGCTGCCCCGCTTGGCGCGTTTGAGTCCACGCCCAGACAAGGCGCGCAACTCAACACCGAAGCGTTTGTGTTCAGCGATGTGTACCTGAACAAAAGTGCCAACCTGCGCCTGCCGGGTACGCAAGGCAATTTTAAACTGCCGCCCAACCGCGGCGAATACCTGATCAGTTACCGCGACGGATCGGCTCAACTGGCCGCCTATGCACTTGGAGAAGGAGACTTGTTTGTATATGCAGCCCCGTTAGACGAGCAGGTGAGCGACCTGGTGCGCAACGGAGAGGTGTTTGTGCCCATGTTGTTTCGCATGGCGGTGGCCGGACTCAAGTCGCAACACGTGGCCCATACCATTGGCACAGATGAAGTGCTGGAGGCCCCGCATACAGTGTCGGCCGCCGGTGAAATGGTGTACCGTTTGCAATTGTTGAAAAACGACAAACAACCTGAGGGCGCAGAATTCATCCCGGAGCAGCGCATCCTCGGCAATCGGGTGCTGCTCACCCCCGGCAATGCCGTTCGGGATGCAGGGTGGTACGGATTGTTTTTAAGACAGGACTCCATCCTGTCGCAATATGCCTTTAACTATGACCGGCGGGAGAGCGAGCTGACGTTTCGCAGCACGGAAGATTTGAAGGCCATGAACCGGCCAAACTGGAATGTATTGGACGGCAGCGCCCGAACCAATTTTGCGCAGGTGGTCGACGAGCAGAACCAGGGCATCGTGCTTTGGCGCTGGTGCCTCCTTTTTGCGCTGTTGTTTCTGGCGCTGGAAGGGTTATTCCTCCGTTTGTGGAAGGTTTAATTGACTACGGCCAACCGCAGCACCATGCGGCCCAGTTCGTTGACCAAAGTCACGGTATACAGGCCGCTTTCCAATTGTGCAGTTGGGATGTCCCATACATTTTCGCCATTGATGATGCGCATTTGCTGTTGGTAGCAAAGTCTTCCGGCAGCATCGTGGAGGGTGAGTTGTGCTTCCATCGCCTCATCGCTGTTTACCCGTAATTGCGACGGGGTGCCGCCTGTGGCGGGGTTGGGTGCCAATTGTGCAACCGCGTGGCGCTCCAGTTCGTTGGTTGCCGTCAGGTTTTTGGTGCGAAAAATGCCTTTTTGCGGCGATTGTATCGGGTCGCAAACAGACCAGTCGCTGTACGGACGAACCCGCCAGTACACCACCCGGTTGCTCGGGATAAATGCGTTGACGGCAATGGATGTATTGTTGGTGATGGATTGGAAGATATTTACCCCAAAGTTGGGGAAAATGGAGGCCTCTACCGAATAGTATTGTGCATTGGGAATGGGTGCCCACTTCAATTCAATGTCGTCAAATTGCACCGCTGCAGAGTCAATGGGCGAAATCAATTGCACAATGGTATCGTCGGGGATACCGGGCTGCGGCTGAAAAACCTGCAAATAATCGGCGTGTTCGAAGTTCAGGTTGGCCCGCATGGCTGCAATTTGTTCATTGGAGAAGAGGTCCATGCACTGATCGCTGGCATAGCTCATGATGAGGCGGCCGTTGGATCGAAACGGATTGTTGTTCGGATCGTGCTGAATGACCTCGCTCTGGCTGTTGTTCAGGCAAGACCAGCGGTAGCTCAGGTAATCGGGTCTGGTGTCGCAAAAGCGGTCTGCTGCTAAAGCACAATTGCTGCTGTCTATTTTTTCAACTGGAAGGCCTCCAATGGTGGCGGGAGCAGGTTGATTGAAATCGTAACTCGTATTTTCCCAGCCATAAAACGTGTGCGGCAAGGAGAAATGATGCCCCGCCTCGTGTGCCCAGGTGGTGTTTTGGGCACCGGAGCAAAATTTGGCGAGTACAATGGCGTCGAACCAGGAATAGCCGCAGTTGCCGGCCGGGTCTTGCACAATGAAACAATTCAGGCGTCCGTCAATGCGGTTGGACGTGATCATTTCCTGACCGCCGCTCCAGGTGTGCTCATACCAGTCGCTGTTGTTGATGTACCGAAATCCGTCACCCGGGTACAGGTAAAATTGTACGTGCACCTGTTCGAAATTGCGGTTCATGGCACAAACGGCCCGGAGCGCCATATCCAACGCAAAATATCCGCCGCCGTCGTCGTTGCCGACAATGTGCAGCGTTATGGGTACATACATCCAGGCGGTATCGGCTCCGCGTTCGGAAACAAATTGATTTTTGTGGTCATGGTACCATTCAAGCCAGGGCGACATGCCCGTGTAGCCACAGCCATTCGGCGTAGGTGTTTCCTGTGCCCGGAGCACGCTGCTTCCGGCCAATACACAGCAAAAAAAGACGGTACTCAAAAATGTACGCAGCACGAATAGCTTGGCCATATGTGATAAAACTGACTTATTGTAAAAAACGGATGCCATCAAAGGATATAAAACCCAATGTCAGGCTTTGCTCTGCAAAGATAGCGTTTGATCCACAATGCCCATTCGACAATAATGCCGACATGTCATAAAGTTACACTAAATTATGGAACATCCTGACGCACAAAGGAAAATGTACGGCTGTATGCAGGACTTTCCACGGTCAAACGGTACACGCCCGGTTTGTTGGCGGCCTCGGGCAGATCAATGCGCAGGCCGCCTTGGGGGGCATTGGTGCGTTGTTGCCATACCAAGCGCCCCAAAGCGTCAAATACCCTCAATTGAACCGGCACGTTTGAGCACAGTTCGTCAAATTCAAGCCAGAGGGGCTGGCCGGGTTCCGAGAGGGTAGGGTACAGCCTGAGTGCGCCGCCGCCCGGTTCCTCAGTCGACACTGCAAGGACGGTTTTAAAAGAACCAGAAGCGCTGTAACCGGCACATCCGTCCACCGCATTAAATGGTTTTACCCGCCAGTAATACGTCTGGTTGGGAGTCAATTGTTGAAAAGTAAAGGTGGTGTCGCGCGTGGCCTCGTTGAGTTCAATAAAAAAGAAGTTGGCAAAGCGCGAGGCTTGCACCACGTATCCTGAAGCGCCGGGGAGGGTGGTCCACCGCAATTGACTGCCTTGATTGGGCGTAATTTGGCCATTCAAGGGCGAAACGAGGGTGGGTAAACCGGCAATGGGCGATGCGGGCCGTGAAGGTGCCAGCACCTGTGGCACCACGTTCATCAGCCGGTCGCGCACGATGCCGATTTGCTGGTCGGAGAAACGGTTTTGGCAGGCGTCGTTGGCATACGACATGAAGAGCGTGCCGTCAGAAAAGAATTCATTGCCCGCAGGATCTTTCTGTTTGACGGTGCTGTTGCCCTGGGCGTCGCATTGCCAGCGGGTGGCCAGGTAGTCGGGGTCGGTATCACACACATAATCGGACGCGGTGGTGCAGTTGCTGCCGTCCAGTAACTCCACCAATGCCGTATCCAAAGGCGCATTGACGGAATCGGGTGATGCATGGAAGTGGGTGTAGTCGTAATAGACTTGAGTTGGTGTGGGGTTGTTAAAGTTATAAGCGTTGCCCTCCCAGCCCCTGAACGGGTGCGGCAGGCCGTACTGGTGGCCCATTTCGTGTGCCCAGGTATGGTCGTTTTTGCCCGAGCAGCCGAAGGCCATGGCCGCACTGGCATAAGGCAGGTTGTAGCCGCAATTGCCAGCCGGGTCGCTCACAAAATAGCAATTGGTGGCATCTGGCACATCGTTGGCAAACATCATGTCGCGGCCATGGGAAATGGTATCATGGCTCCACCAGGCCGTGGAGTCAATGAGGTTCCAGTCGTATTTAAAATAAAATTGAATACCCGTCTTGGCATAGTCGGCGTTGAGGCCGCAAAACGCTTCCAACAGCCGTTCGGCGGAAAACCTGCTCGTGCCGTCATCTTTGGCGAGCAGGTGTATTTGGAGTCCCACCCACAAAGTGTCGTCCACATTGGGTTTGGCAGCGCCGTTGGCCGCCAGGTATTCAATGGTGCGCGCATGCATTTCCGGGGAGGTGCCGCAAGGAAAGAGCTCTGCCTTGGTGGGTTCCTGCGCAAACAAAGCGCTACTCATCGCCACGCCCAAAAAAAGTAATGTATGTTTCATAAAATCAATTTAAAATCCACTCAAAACTCACCACTCAAAACTCACCACTCAAAACTCAACCCTCAAAACTCTATTAGCCTGCTCCTTATGCCGGTCAAAATGGGTTTGAAAAAAACTGATGAGGTCCATCCAGCCCAGTCGACCGGCGCGGGGATGTTTGAATACGGCTTTATCGAGCAATCCATCGGGCAGGTTTTCCAGAAAAACTTTCCAGTCTTGCCGAACCACCTTCCAGCGTTCGGCGGTTTCGGCTAACGTACTGGGGTGGGGAAGGGCTTCACCTGACACCACGGGCGGGGCTTTAAACGCAAAAGGCAGGCGCAGGTAAAGTTGCAACATGGCACTCCGGAATTTGTTTTTTAAGCCAACCTTTTCCGGATTGGGGTCGTGGTGCAGCTTTTTTTGAGCGTATTTTAGCCCCAGTTCTTCTACTGCGATGAGGTGGTGCATGCACTGGAGGGGCGTCCATCCTCCATTTGAGGGCACCCTGTTGAGGTCTTCATTGGAGTAAGCCGCCAGCATAGCCATAAAAGCTTCTACTTTTTGGTCGTATGCTTCCAAATGATCCAGTGTTTTCTTTTTCATCCCGAAATGTTGAGTGTTTTCCCTGAAGTAAAACCCAATTTTCGACAAATGTCCGGTATTGTATCCGAACAAAAAAGATTTTGCTCAATTTTGCCCGTATGCGACTTTGTGTATTTCTCTGCATGACCCTCTGGTACGCTCCGCCTCAGTACGTAGAGGTAAAGGCCAGCGCGGGTGATGATGTACCGACCGTTCTCGAGCGGTATGGCTTAGACCGTTATTCGTGCAACATCGACCGGTTTTTCCAGATCAACGGCCTCAAGGAAGACTATCGGATGACCAGCGGCAAAACCTATAAGCTGCCGGTAGAGGTAATACCCTATAATGGCAAAAGCATCCGCAGTTCTTTGGACATTGATGACTGGCAAGCGGCTATCCGGATTCAAGACTACAACGATTTTGCAGTGGAAAAAGGCTTGCGCAACGACGATTTTCGGCAAAGCCGGGTGCTGTGGGTGCCCTGGCATGCGCAACATTGTCCGGCCGAAGGCGAAAATGCCGTGGCTGAAAGGGCGACGGTGACGGCCTCTGAGGAACCGGCTTCTTCAGGCAAATACGGTTCGCGCACTTTCCCCCTGTTTGGTAAAAAGTACGCCAATACCCCCATCATAAGCCAACATTTTAAAAACCAGGTGTTCTACATCGTCAGTGGTCACGGTGGTCCAGACGTGGGCGCCCAGGGCAGCCGTGCCGGCCACGACCTCTGCGAAGACGAATATGCCTACGATGTGGCCCTGCGTTTGGTGCGTCTGCTGGTGAGCCACGGCGCCTCCGCATATATGATTGTGCGCGATCCCAACGACGGCATCCGCGACGACGACTACCTTGTGCTGGATAAAGACGAACAGGTCTGGGGCGAACAGCCCATCCCACTTGATCAAAAACAACGCCTCCAGCAACGCTGTGACATCATCAATTCCCTAACCGAAAAATACAACAAAACCGGCGTCAAAAGCCAGACTTTCGTGGAAATTCACGTCGATTCCCGCACCCGAAACCAGCGCACCGATGTGTTTTTCTACTACCGCGACGGCAGCGAACCCAGTAAAGCGCTTGCCTTGCGCATGCACCAGACTTTTCTTCAAAAGTACCTTAAACTCCGCTCCGGAAAAAGCTACAACGGCACCGTCAGCGCCCGCGATTTGTTTATGCTGCGCAACACCACCGTTTCTAGAGCGGTATATATAGAACTAGGCAACATTCGAAATGAATATGACCAACAGCGCATCGTCATGCGCAACAACCGACAGGCTTTGGCCAATTGGATGATGGAAGGACTTTGGTGAATGCGGAATTTTGGAATGCGGATTGCGGAATTTGCGCTGCTATTGGTTGTTTCATTGGGGTTCAATTATGCCCTGCGATTGGTGTAATAAACAGGAGCAATGCTTGACATGCGATTTTGCGCTGCAATCGGTTGTCTCGATTGAGTTGAATAAAAGCGTGAGCGCTGCAAAACATACTCCCAAATACCAAAGGCAGCGCAAATTCCGCATTCCGCATTCCGCATTCCGTTAATTCCTTACAAAGGATCCCTGATACAGTCCGTCAGCAGATTGGATGGACAGGATGTAAAAACCGGGCCGGAGGTTTGAAACGGAAAGTATTTGATCGTTGCGGATGTCGCGGGTCATCACGGATCGGCCGGCAGCATCGTACACCTGGAGGGTTGCGGCAGCTTCGCCGAGGCCAGCTATGCGAATCCAGTCTGTAGCCGGATTGGGGGAAACGGAGAGTGGTTGAGCGTTGGGCGCGGATACGTCGACCAGTTGACAAGCAGTGATGACCTGGCTGACGCTGTTGCAGCCTGTTTTGTTGTTGGCGATGGTGGCGGACTGGCCAGGCGATTTCACGTATTTGCAGATGCCCGGGTTTGCGCAATTGCCCAAAGCAGGGTTGGTGGTCACGAGCAGGTCGCCCAGCGTTTGCAACGCCCCAAAGCCATTGAGGTCGGCCAGGAGGGTATTCTGGAACACACTAAGGGTGCCGGAAATGGTGTTCAGTTTGCTCATGCCGGCGGAGGTGGCCAATTTGGGGTTGTTGGCCAGCGTCATGGAGCCACCCACGGTGGTGAGGTTGCCCAGTCCGGTTATGCTGGTGAGCAGGGCATTGTTGTCGATGCTCAAGTCGTTGGTGACGGTCGCCAGAGAAGTAAGGCCGTTCAGGTTGGCCAGTTTGGCGTTGGTCACTATGTCAATGTTGTTGCCCACGCCAGCCAGGTTTTGCAGGCCGTTGAGCGACGTCAGCATGTTGTTGTTCTGTATGCTGAGGTTGCCGAGCACGAATGTCAGGTTGCTCAAGGCATTCAGGTTGGTTATGGCATCGCCACTTTGTACCAGCACGGTACCTTGAATAATGGTGCATGCAGGGTATTGGACAACGAAATTGTCCACCTGTGCCTGTGTGGTCAGGGTAAGGTTAAACGGGCATTGGGCTTGGGCTGCCGTTGCACAAAAAAGGACAAAGCCGATTAGGGTAAAGAGCTTGTTCATGTTTTTTTTGCAGCAAGATTACGGATTTTTCCGACAAGTCATCAAGCTTTATCCCATTTTCTCAACTGATTCAACACGGCCGCAAAATCTTTGGGCAGTTCGCTGCGGAATTCCAGGCGCTCTTCGGTGACCGGATGATCAAGCCGCAACCTGGAAGAATGCAGGCTGCTGCGCGCCATGAGTGGCTTCTCTTCTTCCTCGGTAAACTTGCCGGATTTGTACTTTTTGCCTTTGACTTCAGACAAAAAGAAGGCTTCCCGACGCCCATAAACCGCATCTACGGCCAGCGGATAGCCGATGTGTTTCAAATGCACGCGGATTTGGTGCGTACGCCCGGTTTTGATCAACGTTTCTACCAGGGTAAAATGGGCAAAATGCTCCAGGGCCCGGTAAAAGGTGAGCGAGGGTTTGCCCCAGGAGGCCACCACCATTTTGCCCGGAATGGTCGGGTGCTCACCAATGGGTTTGTTGATTTCGCCCTCTTCGTGGTGCAAGACGCCATCTACCAGGGCGTGGTAAAACTTGTCGGTGGTGTGGTGCTCAAACTGCATGGACAAGTGCCGGTGTGCTGCCTCGTTGCGTGCAAAACACAGGATGCCACTCGTTTCCCGGTCTAAGCGGTGTACTACAAACACTTTGCCGTACCGTTTTTCCAACTCCGCCTGCAGGCTCTCTTTGTTGCCAAAACGATCGGGGATGGTCAATAAACCGGAGGGTTTATCGACGACAAGCAGGTGTTCATCTTCGTAAAAAATGGTCAAAATAAATGGGGGGTAAAAAAGTTAAAAGCCTGGATTAAAGTTCGCTGTATCGCATAAGGCGCTTGGCGTAATGGGCAAACACAATGCTGCCTTTATATATGCCGCGCCGTTCTTCGGGGCCGATGCGGTGTTTTTCAATGACGGCTTCGGCTGTCCGGCGTTTTTCAACTGTTTTTGACCACTGTCCGTAAAAGGAAAAGTGGGCTTGCACAATGGAGCGTATGGCGGTGAATTGTCCTTTGGCGAGAAACCGTACGGCGGCCAATCCGTCGAGGAGCAATCTGGCCGGAATGAGCCACAGCAGCTTGCCCCAAGGCTCGTTTTTGAGCAGCGAAAACAGGCTGTTGCGAAAGTTGAGGTACACCTTGCGGGGGCTTTCATACTCTAAGGTGCCGCCGCCAAGGTGATATACGACCGATTGCGGGATGCACCAGACGCTGTAACCGGCGCGTTGAAGGCGCCAGCACAAGTCTATTTCTTCGTTGTGGGCAAAGTAGTCGCCGTCAAAACCGCCAAACGCGTGATACAGTTCGGCCCGGATGAAAAAAGCGGCCCCTGCGGCCCAAAAACAACGCTGCGGGGTGTCGTACTGTCCATAATCCGTTTCGCGCTGGTTGAAAATACGGCCGCGGCAGAACGGGTACCCAAGGTAATCGATCCACCCGCCGGCTGCGCCGGCGTACTCAAAACGGTCTTTTTCGTTCCAGGCCATTATTTTGGGTTGGGCCACGGCAATGGTCGGGTCGGCTGCCATGGCCTCCAGGATGGGCTGCATCCATCCTGCGCTGACCTCCACGTCAGAATTGAGGATCACGTACACATCTGCCTGCACCTGTTCGAGGGCTACGTTGTACCCTTGGGCAAAACCGTGGTTTGTTTGCAGGTTAAGCACCTCCACGTCGGGGTAGTGTGCGTGCAGAAAAGCCACCGAGTCGTCGGGCGATCCGTTATCGGCCACCAGGATGCGCGCTCCGGGGCTGTGCTTGATCACCGAAGGCAGAAAGGTTTCGAGGTGCCGCCGGGTGTTGTAGTTGAGGATAACTACTGCAATTTCTTGTGGGGTGCGGGGTGTGGGGTGTGGGGCGTGGGGCGTGAGGCGTTGTTGAATGACGGTTTTGTCTTGTTCAATTTGGGCCTGGAGTTCCGCGAGGCCGTGAAGTGTTTTGTCGGGACGGATGAAATCGTGCACGTCTACAGAGAGGTTTTGGCCGTAGAGGTCGCCGTTGAAGTGCAGCAGGTTGACTTCAATGGTTAGGCCTCTATGGTCGTTTTGGATGGTGGGTCGGTTGCCAATATACAGCATGGCGTTGAATATACCTTGTGCGCAACGTGCAATTGCGGCGTAGATGCCCGGAGGCGGAATGAGCTTATGTGGGTCGTTTATCTGCACGTTGGCGGTCGGAAAGCCGATGGTACGGCCGATTTGTTTTCCTTCCACAACCGTGCCGGAAAATGAAAACGGGTGTCCGAGCAGCCGATTGGCGTGCACTATGTCGGCCGATTCGATGGCCTGTCGGATTTTGGTGGAGCTCACAGCGATGTCTTCCACCTCCTGAGCCGGAATTTCCACCACTTCAAAACCATGGGTGACTTCGTATTGCCGCAAGAAGTGGATATCACCCTGTCGGTTTTTGCCAAAACGGTGATCGTACCCGATGACGATGTACCTGGGATGGAACAGCCGGACGAGGAAGTCGTTGACGTACTGTTCAGCGGTTTGTTCGGCAAATGCTTTGGAAAATGGGACCAGCACGGTGTGGTTTACCCCGGCTTGCTTCAGCAGTTCTAATTTTTCTTCGGTGGTGGTGATGAGCCTGAAACGCTCGTCGTGGGGCTGCAACACTGCGCGTGGGTGGGGTTCAAAAGTGAGTACCACGCTTTCGCCTCCGCATTGTCGGGCCAGTGCGGCCACCCGGTCCAGGATCCGCCGGTGTCCGGTGTGTACCCCGTCGAAGGAACCGATGGTGACCACCGCGTTTTGGAATGCCGGCAGGGCTGCAAGGTCTTTGTGCGTGTGCATGGTGGCGCAAAGATCGGAAATGGGGGGAATTATGCAGGCTCTGAGAATACAATCAAAAACCTTTTAATTGCCGAAATCAACCCTTTCGGTTACTTTATATGAATAAGAGGCATTCATGTACGATTTAGAGAATGATCTAACGGAGCCGTGTCAGCCGCAGTGTGATAAAATATTTACATGAATTGGGTAAAGAGAAATACAATTTGCACTAAAATTGTGGATCAATCTCTAAGACCAAAGTCAATGGCCCGCATACTTGATTATTTCCTGGATCGCAGTTCAAACAAGGCTTGTCGCCAATACCCTGATGCCCCTGCTCTCCTCGCAGGGTTACAACAGGAAGAAGGAGCGGCCATACGTTGTCTTTCCTCCAAAATAGCCGGCTCTATCCATCAAATCGGCAAAAAATTTCGTTTGGTGGACGACGACATTGAGGAGTTGCATTGTGATTGTATTATGATCTTTATGGACAAAATTCGCACAGGAAAATACCAATATACCGGTTACGAACCGGCTACCTATGTCATCGAGATCGCCAAAAGGAGGGTTTTCCACTATGCCAGGAAAGCCAGCCAAAGCGCTACGAGTGACCTGGATACCCGGTTTGACCAAGTAGATGAGCCGGAATGGGACGGCCTGGAGCAACTGGAGACGCTGCAAAGGCTCTTGGCTCAACTCAACGAAAATTGCCAAAGGCTGAT
>JBMOHO010000097.1:0-11931 GCA_049317805.1 Saprospiraceae bacterium | reverse complement strand
GATGCACCTGTACAGCATCCCCGAAATCGGGCGCCTCCTCCTCGAAAAAATGTAGCAGCCTCATAAACAAATAACCAAATACACAAATAAACAAATAAACAAAAACTCAAATACCCATTCTGTGAATGTCCTATATCGGCTATCTCTTTCTGCGTTTTTTCATTGAACTGTTCCGTTTGGTGCCGTTTTGGTTGCTGTACCGGTTGTCCGACGGCATGGCTTTTGTGCTGCACCGCGTTTTAGTGTACCGGAAAAAAGTGATTTTCGATAACCTCCAGCGCGCTTTTCCCGAAAAAACAGATTCGGAAATCCAGGTCTTGGTAAAAGACACTTACCGGAATCTGGCTGACATTACGCTGGAAACCATCAAAAGTTTCGTCACGCCAATTGAAGAAATCCATCGCCGCTGCGTATGGACAAACATCGAAAAAGCCAATGCCTGCCTGCAAAACGGCCAGACCATCATCGTATCCGGTAGCCATTTCGCTTCCTGGGAATGGCCGTGCATGTCTACCGCCCACCGCATGGCAGGCCCTACATTCTGCACCTACAAACCCCTAAACAACCCTTACGTAAACGCCTTTTACAACCGGTGCCGCAGCCGCGATGGCATCCACATGATCAGCATGGAAGATACCGGCACCACCATCCGGAAATATAAAGACCAGGCTTCGGTGTATTTTTTAGTGGGCGACCAATCGCCGGGCAACCTGAAAAATGCGCAATGGCTCAACTTCTTTGGCCAGGATACGGCCTTTTTGCCCGGCATCGATTTTTTGTCGCGGCGCTACAAATACCCGGTGTATTACATCAACGTGCAACGCATAAAGCGCGGCTTCTACACCTGCACGCTGGAAGAAATCTGGACGGAACCCGCAGCTGCAAACGAAGCCGACATCACCCGCGCTTACGCCGCCCACATGGAAAACATCATCAGGCAAAACCCGGGCAACTGGCTGTGGAGCCATAAACGCTGGAAGCACCGCAGGCCCGAAGCGAAATCCTAGATTTTATTCCTTGCGCTACACAATAAAACCAAAGAGGTTAAGGTTTATAAAACTACTTTGCGAATCAAAGAACTTTTATAATGGAAAACAAACCTGAACTCAAACCCAACAACACAGACGGCCGCTCGGGCCGCCTTACCATCAAGGGACTCATCATTTGTGTATTGGTGCTGGTGTTGCTGACGCCCACATTCATGATCCAAAGCCTGATTCGCGAACGCGAAGGCCGTCAAAGCGAGGCTTTCAACGAAATCAGTGGAAAGTGGGGGCGGCAGCAGACGCTGTTGGGGCCAATCCTCGGCGTGCCGTATACCTTGTACACGCGCGACAACAAAGGGGCCATTGTCGGTCAACTCGACGAAGTAGCGTATTTCCTGCCGGAGACCCTGAAAATCGGCGGCAACATGCAGCCCGAAAAACGCTATCGAGGCATTTTTGAAGTGGTGGTGTACAGCGGGCAACTCACGCTGGAAGGCGAATTTGGCACCCTGCGGCCTGAAGCGTTTGTGCCTTCTGGCGCCGACATGCACTGGGACAAAAGCGTGCTGTTGCTGGGCATACCGGACTTGCGCGGCTTGCGCGAGCAGGTGCGTTTGCAGTGGGACGAGCAGGAGCATTTGTTTGAGCCCGGCATTCCAACGCCCGGCATAGCAGAAAGCGGTATGCATGTGCCCCTTAACCTTAGCCCTCAGGCGGGCACGCATCGGTTTAGTTTGCAACTGGATTTGAAAGGCTCCGGCTCAATGTTTTTCACCCCGGTGGGCAAAGTAACCGAGGTCAACCTGCAATCCCCCTGGCCCGACCCCAGTTTTACCGGCGCTTTTTTGCCGGATGAAAAGTCCATTGGTGCAGAGGGCTTTCAGGCCAAATGGAAGGTGCTGCACCTCAACCGGAGCTACCCGCAAGCCTGGACGAGCAGCCGAAATGTGGCGTTTTTGGACAGCGCTTTTGGCGTCGACTTTCTGCTGCCGATAGACAACTACCAAAAATCAGAGCGCTCTGTGAAGTACGCCATCCTGTTCATCGGCCTCACCTTTTTGGTCGTGTTTTTTATTGAAATGCGGCAGGACAACCCGGTGCATCCGTTTCAATACGCCCTCATTGGCCTCGCATTGGTCATTTTTTACACGCTGTTGGTGTCTATGTCCGAACACCTGACCTTTAACGCCGCCTATGTGGTGGCTGCATTGATGACCGCCGGATTGACCGGCCTGTACGCCTGGTCTTTATTTGCCTCCGGGCGCATGGGCTTGCTGGTGGGCTTTTCGCTGCTGGGATTGTACGGATTTTTGTTTGTCACTTTACAACAACAAGATTACGCTTTGCTTATTGGCAGCTTTGGATTGTTTGCTATCCTGGCGGTGATCATGTATTTCTCTCGTCGGTTTTAACACCTGTTTTTTACCAGGGAGGCATTTTTACCACTAAGGCACTAAGAGACACTAAGAAACACTCATAAACGACTTATTTCTTAGTGTTTCTTAGTGTCTCTTAGTGCCTTAGTGGTAATAAAGCCTCAGTGGTAATAAAGCCTCAGTGGTTAAACCCTATTTGGGCAACAAAACCGCGTCGATGGAATGGATCACGCCATTGGACTGGTACACATCGTAAACGGTAATGTTGGCAACGTTGCCGCTTGAATCTTTCACACTGATGTTGTGTGGACCGTTCATCATGAAGGTAAGGTTGCCGCCGTTTACTGTTTTAAGCGTGCTGGTACCTTTTTTCAGCAAGGAAGCGATGGCGTCAAAATCGTACTTGCCAGCCACCACGTGGTAAGTGAGGATGCCTGCGAGCATGGCTTTGTTCTCTGGCTTCAGAAGCGTTTCTACAGTGCCAGCAGGCAGGTTTTCAAATGCGTCGTTGACTGGAGCAAAAACAGTGAACGGGCCTTTTCCCTGAAGGGTTTCTACCAGACCGGCTGCTTTTACGGCAGCAACCAGGGTGGTGTGCGCCTTGGAGTTGGATGCATTTTCAATGATGTTTTTCATGGGCAGCATCGCTTCGCCGCCTACCATGACGTTTGTTTTTGTGCCTTGTGCGAAGAGGGTTGAAGCCCCCAGGGTCAGTACCAGCACGAAGCTGGAAATTTTCAAAAATGGATTCATGTTTTTGTTGGAATGTTTAGTGTATAAGATGAAAGTTGTGTTTCCGGAACAAAAACATATACGGGTAAACGAGCCCAATCGGTTGGGAAAAAAAATATTATTGTGGCACAAGCCGGGGCAGGATCAACTCAGCCAAACGGCGGGCTTCAGCCAGGTTGCGATCCGGATCATCCGCGTAACTGAACATGACGCTGAACTGCAGATGATCCTTTTGAACGAGCAAGGTGTTGGTGGAGGGTGCCCAAAGGCCGTCGTTGCCTAAGCCGGGCACGTCAACGGAATACATGTCGCGTTGTGCGCTGCGGGTGGCGGCCATGCGTTCGGTCGATTGCAGGGCCGAGCCGTAGTTGATGACCTGAAAGGCGAGTGTGGTTTTGAACTCGCGGTATGCGGCGCCGGGCTTTTCATTGTCGGACTCAATCTGTTTCCAATTGGGGCGCATCCAGGTGCGCAGGCAGTAGGCTTTGCCAGGCAGGGCGCGCGTGTTGAACACGTCGCGGCTGGCATCTATGTTGTACATTTTCTGGAGTTCGGCGTCGCTGACAAGCGCACAGCAGCGGTCGATCCAGGGATTGTCTGTTGTTGGCGGGGCCTCGCTGATGGAATCTGCGCCGACCGTCAAATTGGGTTTTTGCTGTACGGCCGGCGCATCGGCGCAAGCGAAGCAGCACAACAAAGCGGATAAAACTAAGAGGCGTTGCATGTTCAGGAATATTTTAAGGGCGTAAAAAAAGCGGGTAAAACTACGCCGGTCGGGCCAATTCCGCTTGAAAAGTATGTTTTTTGTGCCCATTGGGAAAAAAATCGCCCGGCAGGGGTGACAAGCCTTATATTATTCCGATTTTTGGCCGTTCAACCGTAATGTGATCAACAAAAAACAAGTTTGATGCATCCTGCTTATCAATTTATGATGTACGCCTGGTTAGGCGTTATTGCCTGGGTAGCGTTCGTAATTTACACGAACCGTAAAGTGCACCCCAGAGCCCTTTTTGCCTTGTTCATGGTCGAGCTGTGGGAGCGCTTCAGCTACTACGGCATGCGCGCTTTGCTGGTGTTGTACATGACGGCCCAGCTGTCGCAAGGCGTACACAGTGGTTTTGGCTTCAGCGACGCTGCCGCTTTCGGCATTTATGGCGCGTACGGCGCCCTGGTTTATTTGTCGCCAATCATTGGCGGTTATTTTGCCGACAAGTATATGGGCTTCCGCAAAGCCATTGTATGGGGAGCGCTCTTGATGGCCGCTGGTCAGTTTATCCTGTTTCTCGACAACCAGACGACCTTTTTCATCGGTCTGGCCCTGTTGGTGGTGGGCAACGGTTTTTTCAAGCCGAACATTTCCAGCATGATCGGCCGGTTTTATCCAGAAGGTGACCCTCGCCGCGACGGCGCGTTCACCATTTTTTACATGGGCATCAACATCGGCGCTTTCCTTACGCCGCTGACCTGCGGTGCCATCGGCGAAATTGAGGGCTGGAAGTACGGTTTTTTAGCCGCAGGTATCGGCATGCTGTTGGGCCTCGCCATCTTTTACTGGGCTCAGGCTCAAGGCTGGTATGAGCAAAACGGCCTTGTACCCGAAGAGGCGAGCGCCACCAAAACCGGACCAATGGTGCCTTATATAGCCACTTTGGTGCTCATTCCCATTGCGTGGCTGCTCATCAAGCAGAACGACTTTGTGGATGTGCTGCTGGCCATTTGTGCGACCGGTATTTTTGCATATTTGTTCTGGACGGCCGGCCAGTACGGCTCGGGCAAGATAGAAGCGCCGCATTACGACATTACCGACGGCAGCGACCCGGGCCTCATCACGCGCGATCGCATTTGGGTTATCGTCATTTTGCTGTTGTTCACTACCGTGTTCTGGTCGTTTTTTGAGCTGGCTGGCTCGGCGCTCAACCTGTTTACAGAGCGCAACGTAGACAGGCACATGTTTGGCATGTCGTTCAACACCACGTTCTTCCAGTCGGTCAATCCTTTGTTCATCATGGCTTTTGCGCCCGTTTTTTCCTGGTTGTGGATCAAATTGGCCAATTCAGGCAGAGAACCCAGCGCGCCGTACAAATTTGCCGTAGGCCTCTTGTTGCTCGGCGCCGGTTTCCTGGTGCTGAACCTGGGCAAAGCCAGCGCGGTGGCCGGTTTGGTGCCCGCCATTTTCCTGGTGTTGCTGTACTTGCTGCACACGCTGGGCGAGTTGGCGCTTTCACCCGTGGGCTTGTCGTTGGTTACCAAACTGGCACCACCCAAAATTGTGGGCTTCATGATGGGCTGCTGGTTCCTGTCGTCGTCTATTGCGCACCAGGCCGGCAAGTGGATCGCCCGTTTTACCGCAGTTGAGGCCGGTGAAAATGTCACGGCGGTAGAAACCCTGGCCAAATCGATGCCAGTGTTCAACAACGTCGGTCTGTTTGCCATCGGTTCAGGGGTATTGCTGCTGCTGTTGGCACCCATGATTACGAAGTGGATGCATGGGATAAAGTGAGTTTTGAGTTTTGAGTATTCAGTTTTGAGTTTTGAGTTCTGAGTTTTGAGTTGAGGTTGTCTTTTAGGGGCAACCTCAACTTTTTTTTGTTGTTAGAGGGGATGATGACCAACGAACAATTTCGCATACACCTTTTTGCGTGGGCAGCAACGCATCCGCGGCTTTTGCCCTGGAAAGGAGAGGCGGATCCGTATAAAATCTGGCTCTCGGAGGTGTTGTTGCAACAAACGCGGGTGGAACAGGGCACGCCTTATTACCTGCGTTTTGTGGAAGCGTATCCGAATGTACACGCGCTGGCCGCCGCACCCGAAGGAGACGTGCTGAAACTGTGGGAAGGGCTTGGCTATTATTCCAGGGCGCGCAACCTGCATGCCGCCGCCAAACAGGTAGCCTACATGCTGAACGGTGTGTTTCCGCCAGACCTGGCAGGCTTGCAGGCATTGCCAGGCGTGGGTGCCTACACGGCTGCGGCCATTGCGTCGTTTGCCTACCAATTGCCGCATGCGGTGCTCGACGGAAACGTGTACCGGGTGCTGGCCCGCATTTGGGGTTATGGGGAACCGGTTGACCGTCCGGAAGCCAAAATCTGGTTTGCCCAAAAAGCACAGGAACTGCTCGACGTCCATCGGGCTGGCGCGTACAACCAGGCGATCATGGATTTTGGGGCCATGTGGTGTACCCCTAAAAGGCCCCGTTGCGGCGACTGTCCGATGGCCGAACAATGCGTGGCGTTTCAGCAACAATGCGTGGGTGAACTGCCCCGAAAAACAAAACGCCCCGAAAAACGCCGCCGTTTTTTCCTGTACGCCGTGGTGCAACAGGACGAAATCCTGTATGTGCACGAACGAACAGACAAAGACATCTGGCAAAATCTGTGGGATTTTCCCCTGTTGGAAGTAGACGAAATGCCAGCCGAAAATGCCCGGATTGGCACCCTGCTGGTCGAACATTTCTTTACAAAAAGCGAGCAAAAAAGTGTTAAAATCGACATGGTACAAGGCCCGCTCAAACAAGTGCTCACCCACCAGGAAGTCCACGGTTTTTTTGCAAAAATAGCGCAAAACGACCCCGATTGGCGGCCCGACGACTCCCTGAACTGGCGTCCGGCAGATCAAATTACATTAAAAAAAATATTGGCCAAACCGCGCCTGATTGATCGTTATTTGGATGAAAACCCTTTATCTTTAACACTGTTTTGAGACCTCTGCAGAGTCAAAACCCATTTTTTCATCATTAAAAACACTTTCATCATGATCAACAAAGTCACCTTGATCGGCCACCTCGGAGGAGATCCCGAGGGCCGCCGGTTAGACAATGGCACCATGGTCACACGCTTCTCCTTAGCCACCAACGAGGCTTACAAAGACAAAGACGGCAACTGGCAGAAGCAGACCGAATGGCACAACGTCGTGGTTTGGCGCGAGTCTGCCGAACGCGCTGAAACCATGCTCAAAAAAGGCATGCTGGTGTTCGTAGAGGGTAAAATTTCGTATCGAAAGTACACCGACAAAGAAGGCGTAGAACGATACGTGACCGACATTACCGCCAGCACATTCCGCATCCTGGAAAAAATGAACAACGGCTTCGACAACCGTTTCCCGCAGCAGGATCCCCGCGATTCGGCCCACACCAACTCGCCCGCTCCTGTACTGGAGCCGGCAGGTGTGTTGGATTCGGGCGACGGGCTGCCGTTCTGAGCACCTAAACCGTCCTGATGCAGCGCGCTGTGCAATGTTTCCCTTCAAACGGAAACATTGTGCAGCGCTTTTGTATTTTATTGCCGTATTTTTCGCTTTTCATCGTGCCAATCCGAGATCTGCTTTCGGCCATATCGACATGTTTTTCTTGTTTTTAGTCCTCGTCCTGTACGTTTTAGTCGTATACACCGAACGCCGCCTGGTGCAAGCAGGCCCGGTGGAATGGGAGAGTTTTCGGCATCAGGAGAACCCGGCAGCCCAGCGTGTGGTGCGGCAAATGCGCGACATTCGCCCGGCCCTCTCGGCGCTGCTGCTGGCGCGCATCCTCCTGATTACGGTGTGCACCGTTGCTGCCTTTACATTGTTGTACACCTGGCCCGCGTTCCGTACGGTCTTGTCGGACTGGTCGGCACACAATGGTTTGAGCACCTTGCCGGGCTGGATTTTGGTTGGCCTGTTGCTCGCTTTTGGCTTGGGGGTCTTGTTTTGGGCGCTCCAGTACCCTATTTGGCCCAAAGGACGCACCGAAAACCTGGAATGGGTTTGTACTTATGTGGGCTTGTGGCAGATGTTGTTTTTTCCGTTTATTCCCAAAAGCAACAGCGAACAGACGGATCAATTGCAACAGGCGTTGCTGTCTGATCGAAACACCCAGCAAAATACAGAAGATGCAGGCACGCGAGACCTGGCCCTGCTGAAAAGCATCGTCAAGTTTAGCGATGTGACCGTCAAACAAGTCATGCAGCCCCGATCAAAAGTGGTCGCTGTCGATTTTCGAACGCATTTCCACGATCTGCTGAAATTGGTACGCGAAGCGGAATTTTCTCGCTTACCGGTGTACGACGAAGACCTCGACAACCTGATCGGCATCCTGTACGTGAAAGATTTGTTGGCATACATTGACCGTGAAAATGAGTTTGAGTGGCAGGGACTGATCCGCCATTCTGTGTTGCAGGTGCCTGAAGCCAAACACATCAGCGACTTACTGGACGAGTTTAAAATAGAGAAACTGCACATGGCCATTGTGGTGGATGAATACGGCAGCACAGCAGGTATTGTTACAATGGAAGATGTGTTGGAAGAAATTCTCGGCGAAATCCGGGATGAGTTTGACGAGGAAAGCGAAGTGCGTTACCGTAAACTGGACGATTATACGTATGTTTTCGAAGGCCAGTCGCTCCTAAACGACGTGAGCCGCATCACGGGATTGTCGGAGGAAACCTTCGAACCCATTCGGGGCCAGGCCGATACCCTGGCCGGCCTTGTCCTGCAATTGCGAGGCGACATTCCCCCCAGCGGCGAAGAGGTGCAGTGGAACGGGATTACCCTGAAAGTGACGGCTGCCGACAACCGGCGCATCAAACAACTTCGGCTTACGCTTCCCAGCACTTAAGGCATGATCAAGACATTAGACCGGTACATCATCGGCAAATTTCTGTCGGCACTGTTTTTTTCCCTGTTGATCTGTTCGATCATTTCGCTGGCCATTGATTTCAGCGAAAAAGTCAAATATTTCATCGAAAGGGATTGTACGCTGAAGGAAATATTATTGGATTACTACCCCGGGTTTGTGTTCAACATGTCGGGCATGCTCATGCCGTTATACACGTTGATTGCTGTGGTGTTTTTTACCTCCCGCATGGCATTTAACGCAGAAATTTTGTCCATCCTCAACGCAGGCGTGTCTTTTTGGCGGCTTATGCGCCCTTATTTGCTGGGTGGCACAGTGGTGATGGGCATGCATTTGCTGTTGAACCATTACCTGGTGCCGCAGGGCAACAAACGGCGACTGACTTTCGAACGCAAGTACATCCACTTGAAATCCGACAAAGGCCGTACTGCCAATATCCACATGTTTCTTGGTCCGGACACCAAAGTGTACATACAAGGCTTCAACAAAGAAAACAAAGTGGCGAGCGGTTTGCGGCTGGAAAAGCTGTCGGGTACCCGCATTGTCAGCGTATTGGATGCCCAAACTGCCCAATGGAAGGGCGACTCCATTGGCCGCTGGCAGTTGGGGCAGTACACCATCCGCGAATTTGACGGCATACACGAAACATACCAGCGCTACACCCAACCGATTGATACGCTCATCAACCTGTCGCCGCAGGATTTCATCTGGTATGAAAACCAGATCGAGGAAATGAGCACCCCTGAGCTGAACAAGGCCCTGGAGCGCGACCGCAGCCGTGGCTTGTTGACTTCCCGCCAGTATACCATTGAAAAACACCGCCGCACGGCAGATGCCTTCACCAACCTCATCCTCACCATCATTGGTTTAGCCGTAGCCGGGCGCAAAGTGCGTGGCGGCATGGGCCTCCACCTGGCGCTGGCCGTGAGCATCGGCGGCATTTTTGTGTTCCTCAGCAAATTCGCCATCACGTTTGCCGCTGCCGGCGACTTGCCCGTGGCCCTGGGCCTTTGGCTCCCCAACATCCTCTTTGCAGGCGTGGCTGCGTGGCTGGTGAGCAGGGCGCAGAAGTGATTTGGGATTTCATTGCAAAACTTGGCATCGTAGAGGAGGAACTCGACGAAACCATGTTCTGGCTCGAACTGCTTGTGGGTGTTTCCGAAAATTGGCGAACACCCATTACCCCACTCTGGAAAGAGGCCAATGAACTCATTTCAATTATCGTTTCCACCATCAAAACCGCCAAAAACAACTTGAAACGCAAATAAATCCCAAATCCGAAATCCCAAATCGCAAATCCGAAATCGCAAATCCCTACGCTTGCCCCGGCAACGACCGTTTTTGCTCCCAGGCCCAGGCGCTTTGCATGATGTCGCGGATCTGGTATTGTGGTTCCCAGCCCAGCAATCGGGCGGCTTTGGAGTAATCGGCGTACACGGCTTCCACATCGCCGGCGCGGCGCGGCCCGAGGCTGTAATTCAGTTTGACGCCAGTGCTTTCCTCAAAGGCGTGGATGGCTTCCAGCACCGTCACCCCCTGTCCGATGCCCAGGTTAAATGTTTCACAATTGGATGCATCGCGGCCTTCCTGCAGGTATTGCAGGGCCTTGGTATGGGCATTGGCCAGGTCCATCACGTGGATGTAGTCGCGGACGCAAGAGCCGTCGCGCGTGTCGTAATCGGTGCCATGCACCGCCATGCTTGGGCGTTTGCCGATGGCTGTTTCGGTGATGACGGGCACGAGGTTAGCGGCCGGATTGGTGGGGCTTTCGCCCATCAAAGCCGAAGGATGTGCGCCGGCCGGATTAAAATATCGGAGTAGGATGGCCTTGAATCCGGGATGTGCCGCACAGTAGTCGCGTATGATCTGCTCGCCCATCACTTTAGTGCTCGCGTAGGGACACTGTGCCGGTTCGAGCGGCGTGTCTTCCATCACTGGAAGGGCTTTTGACTGGCCGTAAACCGAGCAGGAGGAGGAAAAAATCAGGTGTGGCACCTTGAACTCCCGCATGCAGGCCAACACGTTGAGCAGGCTGATCAGGTTGTTCTGGTAGTATTCCAACGGTTTTTCCACCGATTCATTCACCAGTTTGAGTGCGGCAAAGTGGATGACGCCATCCAAATTGGGGTATTCCTCGAACACCCGGCGGGTGGCCGCCATGTTGGTGAGGTCTACGGTATGGTGCGACAATTCGTGGCCGGCAATGGCCTCAATGCCGTCTATGACCTCCGGACCGGAATTGGCGTAATTATCTACCGAAATGGGCTCGAACCCGTTGTCAAAAAGGTCAACCACGGTGTGGCTGCCGATGTAACCGGTACCACCGGTTACCAATACTTTGGATTTGCGGGACATGTTTTGTCAGTTAAGAGTGCAAAGAAGAAGCGAAATACGGAAATCATGGGCGTTTGATGCGGAAAGTTAAGGTTAATCTTCATCCTTTGTCGGCTACCCGGTAAGCGAACCGTCGAGTTTTAGGTTTTGTGCAATACGATGATAATCGGCGCGTTTGATCGCTTATTTGACCCAATTGGCTCATTCTCATGCGCTTTCCTACCCGCTTGGTGCTCGCCTGTGCCACCCTCCTGGCATCCTGCAGCGCCCCTAGAAAAACGGCCTCGCCGCCGCCCAAACCCGTTACACCCGCCGTAACGAAACCCGTTCAGGCTACTACCACCACCCCGATCAAACCCCGCACAGACAACCGCAGCGTCAACTGGCTTGACAGCGACCGCCTCATGCCGGTGCTCGAGGAGGCCCAACGCCTGCACAAACCGGTGTTTGTTGACTTCGATGCCGACTGGTGCGCGCCCTGCAAAGTCATGGATGAAGAAGTATTCTCACTGCCCGTCGTCTACAACTTCCTCAATACCAACTTCATGTGCCTAAGGGTACAATACGACAGCCCGACAGGCAAAAACATCAGCAGCCTGTACGAAGTAGAAAGCCTGCCCACGGTACTGTTCCTCAGCCCAAAAGGTGTAGTGCTCGAACGCGAAACCGGCATGAGCACCCCCACCCGCCTGCAAACCATGGGCAACGCTGCGCTTAAGAAATTGTAAAACCCAAACGGAATTCGGAATACGGAATAGGCGGAATGCGGAATTTTTCCAAAAGAATTGGATTCAGCATGGGATGGGCAAGCGGCACTTCGCTTCATTTTCTTTCCTTCGGAAAAAAAATTGACCACAGAGGAGGGGAGGTTAAGGGAGGCCTCCCTTAACCTCCC
>JBMOHO010000096.1:0-11988 GCA_049317805.1 Saprospiraceae bacterium | reverse complement strand
GCGTCGGGTATACCTGGAACAGGTGCGCACGTTTGGCGCTGTGAACCGGCATCCCATCGGTCGGGTGATCACGATTGCCTATTATTCTTTGATTAAAATCAGCGATTTTACTGTAACGCCGGCTTCTTTTGCACAAACGGCTCGGTGGCACGCCGTCAATAAAGTGGGTCATCTGGCTTTTGACCACAATGACATCCTAAAAGCATGCCTGCGCCAACTCAAATTGAAGGTACGGATGGCACCCATCGGCTTTGAACTGTTGCCCCCTAAATTTACCCTGACGGCGCTCCAACACTTGTATGAGGCCATTTTAGACACCGATTTGGACAAGCGCAACTTCAGGAAAAAAATCCTGTCGACCAACCTTTTGTATGACCTCAATGAGGTGCAGGAGGGCGTAGCCCATCGCCCGGCAAAACTGTATCGGTTTGACCACCACAAGTACCATCAGTTGGTGTCGGATGGGTATGTGTTTGATTTGTGAAAATAATACATGGTATTTCGATTCCTTGGAGCGAAGTGAACGAATTTGTTTATTTTTGTGGTGGCTTCAAAAAAAACATAAAGGCAAAAACATCAGGCGTATGACTCGTATCATTCTGGACGTGCCTCAGGGTAAGGATTTGGATCTACTGCTTGCTTTGCTTGAGCGGCTCGATATTCGTATTGTTCAGCGTACTGTTGATGAAACACCGCCACTACCTGCCCCGGCAAAAAATGATCAGGAATTTATCCTGAAGGGGCTGCCAGAGCGGAAAGACTTCGAGGCGTTTGTCCGGGAATTCGAGGAGAGTCGCCAAGATCGTCCGCTGCCTGGCCGAAGGAGTTAACGGAAACCCAAACTTAACGTGAAATTACTTGATAGCAATATCCTTATTTATGCACCACAACCGGCGTATGTACATTTATTGCCGATGTTGGTTGATGCCAATTGTTTCGTTTCGGAAATCACAAGGCTCGAAGTGATTGGATTTCATAAGCTGGGTTTGAAGATCAATAACCCTGTCTAGCCAAACGTCTAAGTCCAGAAATGGGAACAGCGTTGGCCGTTCAATGCATTGGTTTGGCGCAAGTTGCCTCTGCTCCGGTTGGGGTAAATCTTTGTGCGGGTAAACTTTTAGGAAGCGCTGATTTACGTGTGTCTATTTGTTTATAAGGAGTTTAATGGTTTGGGTTTGTTTTGGGAGTTGTACTTCAATGGCGTAAATGCCATTAGGCCAGTTGGCGGTTTGGATGGCCGCTGCGGGTCCGTTTGCCAAACCGCTGGCTATTCGTTTGCCTTGCATATCGACTGCGTTCCAGATAAAGGACTCATAAACGCCGGTTTGTATCCAAACCTGATCTTGTGCAGGGTTGGGCCAAAGGTTGATTTTGATTGCAAAAGGCGTCTGGGGAGATGGCACTGAAGTAGTCATAGTACAATCTACCAGCGTGGTTTCATAAAAACTCAGGCCGCCCCGCCGATTGCCGACTACCAGGTCCAGCAAGCCGTCGTTGTTCAGGTCAGCCACCGTGGGGTGGCTGCGGTTGCCTTCGTCTATGTTGCCCCATGAGCCGGAAACCAGCGGAAAAGGTTGTTCGCTGGTCACGACGTCGCTGTACAATTCCAGTTGCCCGCCTTGAGTGCCGGTCAGCAGCCACAAAGCGCCGTCGGGTTGCGGGATAAAAACAGGAATGCTGAATCCAACCGATTCGGGAAACACACGGGCGTCGATGTCGCCTAATTTTTGAATAGAGGGCAAAAGGTCAAACAGGGGAGTAGAAAGCGTTCCTTTGTTTTCAAAGTAGTTGATGTTTCCGTTGCGTTCGCCGATGATCAGGTCATTCAGCCCGTCTTTGTTGAGGTCATATATATAAGGTGTAGCCGAAAGGCCCACGCGGATGTCGTACCACATTGGGTTCGGGTCCCGGCTCAGGTTCATGGGTGCGCCTGGTCCGGCGTTGTTGCGGTAACAGTACAGGACGCCGAGGTTGATGCCTACCACCAAATCAAGGTCGAGGTCGCCGTCGATGTCCCCAAAAGCGGGCGAAAAATCAAACTCATCCGGGGCAAATTCCGAAAGGCCCAGCCAGTCGGAATCGACCAGGGCAAATGCGGGCTGGGTGGGCGTGCCTGTATTCAGAAACAGGTACAGGCTCCCCACGGTGTTGCCGCCGGTGGTATAATATCCATAATTGCCCACGACCAGATCCTTCAGCCCGTCGGCATTGACATCCACAAAAACGGGGTGGCTGGATGTGCCCAGGTCAATGGTTTGATCGATCAAAAAACGCTGTGTCTGGAGTGTAAAGGCATGTCCGGTGGCCGATGTGTTGGCGTAAAACCACATGTTGTTTCGGTCTTCGCCCGTGGTAGGGTTGTTCACGGCGGCCAGCATGTCTTTTCGGCCGTCGTTGTTCAGGTCCAGGTAATACCCGGCTACAAAAATGGGCAGGAAAACGGGTTCATCGTACGTGGGGAAAGTGGTGTCCTGAGCGACCATCCAGGCCTGTTGGGGCGTGCCGCCGTTGGTAAGCATGCCAAGACAGGGGAAATTGATGTTGCCCATGACGATGTCCTTGTCGCCATCGCCTTCCTGATCGTACAACATAACCGAGGCACCGGGGTGGCGGTTGTTTCTGTCTTCGGCCGGGTCCGGATCGGTAAAGGGTGTGGCGCACAACTTGGGGTCGGGGCTCAGGTTGCCCCGGCAAGGCTCCATACCGTTTTCAAAAATGCGGCCCCAGCACCGGTCTTCGAGGACAAAATGCAGGCTGTCTGCGCCAAAACCCGATTCCACAGAGGTGTTGCGCATCCAGAACATGCTGGTGCTGTTGCCCGCCTCAAAGGCCACAATGTCGAGGTCGCCGTCGCCATCTACATCGTCAATACCGGGTACATCGGTGCGGGCAATGAACAGGTTGTTCCAAAAGCCCGACTGGTCTTTGTCTGGATAATAAATGTACAAAGGATTACAAACAGCGCAATTGGCAGGGTAGCTAAAATAAAAAGGCTTGAACATCAATTGGTTGTTTTCATAATACCCTTGATATACCTGCATTTCCTGGGTACCTGCTTTGTGGGAGGCACAGAAGATGTCTACAGCGCCATCCTTATTGAAATCGCGCAGAACAACATAATCATTCAAAACAGGGAACAGGCATGCATATTCTGGTGCAAAGCGGAACGGGTTTTGGTTTTGATCGCCATTGTTGAGGAAAGGCATGACCACAAAACCCGCTCGGTCGAACAGTACAAGATCGAGCAGGCCGTCGTTGTTCAGGTCGGCCTGCGAGGCCTGTGGCGCATTGAAGCCGCCGGTAAAAGGGTCTTTCAGGCCAAGCCCGTTGATGCTCACCGGAGCTTGCAGGCGTTTGAACTGGAGCATTTGTGCCCGTATGCCAGCGCTGGTCAGCGACAACAAAATGCAAAAGAATGTGGATCGCATGGTATAAAATCGTATTTTGCAAACAAATATGAACACCCAAAAATAGGCCTTAAAAACGGATTGCTTTCGATAAACAGGTTATCCGTCTGATTTAGACCAAAATAAAACGCCAATGTTTTACGCATTCAACGGGTATAGGCCGGTGGTGGCCGAAAGTGCTTTTGTGCATCCGCAAGCCTCTGTTACCGGAAACGTGGTGATTGGGGAAGACGTTTACATAGGCCCGGGTGCCGCCATTCGGGGCGACTGGGGGCGCATCATCATCGAAAACGGCTGCAATGTGCAGGAAAACTGCACGATCCACATGTTTCCAGGGTTGACCGTGCACCTGCACGAAGGTGCGCACATAGGCCACGGCGCGGTGGTACACGGTGCCACCATTGGCCGCAACTGCCTGGTGGGCATGAACGCTGTACTGATGGATGAAGTGGAACTTGGCGACGAATGCATCGTCGGAGCCTTGTGTTTCATCAAGGCGGGTGAAAAAATACCGCGCCGGAGTTTGGTGGTGGGCAATCCGGGCAAAATCATCCGCGAAGTAGACGACGACATGCTCGCCTGGAAGACCGCTGGCACCCGGCTTTACCAACAACTTCCTGCCGAATGTTACGCTTCCCTGCGGCCCTGCGAACCCCTTCGCGTGGCACCCAAACACCGGCCCGATGCACCCGATGTGGTATATGCGCCCTGGCTGAAGTCCAAAAAAGCATAGAAAATCAAATCCGATACTTGCTTGTACGCTTTGATGTGTATTATCTTTGCGACCGCTTTTGAAAAAGCATTTTACCAGCCAGATTAGCTCAGCGGTAGAGCAGCTGATTCGTAATCAGCAGGTCGTGGGTTCAAATCCCATGTCTGGCTCTGGCGATTTCGGATTGGGGATTTGGGATTTCGGGATGTAGCGCAGATGGTAGCGCGCGTCGTTCGGGACGACGAGGTCGCTGGTTCGAATCCAGTCATCCCGACTTGCTTGAACAACTGATTTTCTATAATTTCAACAATGAATGAACCCTTAGATCATTTAAGTAATTGATGTTACGCGCTTTTTCATATTCAAGTTACACCCTTTTTCACACAGATGTTACACAGATAAAAAAACACAGATGTTACACAGATGATACAACGTTTGGTTTTTGCGGTCATTTAGCCCAATTAAACCTCAATCACCAAAGCATGGCCAACTGTGTAATATCTGTGCGAAATTTTTTTGATGCCAGCACGCATGCATCGCCATTAAATGTGCCGCATGACATCAGCTAAGTAATATTTTGTATGTAATATCATAAATGTTACTTGCTACAGTACAAAATTTTTTTTCCCAAATCCCAAATCCCATGTTAGTTGACACCCACGCACACCTGTATTCTCGAAAATTTGACCATGATCGGGCCGACATGATCAAGCGGTCTATTGAGGCCGGAGTAGAGCGCATGTATTTGCCCAACATTGATTCAGAATCGGTGGAAGCCATGCTGGCATTGGAAGGGGCATATCCGGAGCATTGTTTTGCCATGATGGGGTTGCATCCCTGTTCGGTTCAGCCCGATACCTGGGAGCGGGAACTGGCCTTGGTGGAAAAGGCGCTCCAGGAACGCACTTGGGCCGGGGTGGGGGAGACGGGTATAGACCTGTACTGGGACAAAGCGACATTGCCTCTTCAGCAGCATGCTTTTGCCAAACAGATTGAATGGGCCAAAGACCTGAACATTCCGCTCATCATCCACAGCCGGGAGGCCAACCGCGAAGCGCTGGATTTGGTGAAGGCGGGGCAAGACGGACGCCTGCGCGGCATTTTTCATTGTTTTTCCGGCACGTTGGAAGAAGCGTTGGAGATGGTTGACAACGGGTTTATGTTGGGCATAGGTGGAACCCTTACGTATCCGAAATCGGATGTCGCTTCCGTGTTGGCCAGCGTGTCACCCGACCACATTGTGCTGGAAACAGACGCACCCTATCTGCCTCCTGTCCCTTACCGGGGCAAGCGCAACGAAAGCGCATACATCAAAGAGGTGGCTGTGCGCCTGGCGGAAGTGTACGGTTTGTCGTTTGAGGCCATCGCGGCGCGCACCACATCCAACGCGCTTCGGCTTTTCCATCCTTAAAAAAACCTAACGGGGAAACAGGCATCGTTAAGGTCATGTTAAGTGGGTTAAACCGGCGTTAAACCGGTTTTTGCCAATTTTTTTAGGGTTTTCTTTGTCAGAAAAAACAACTGCTCTTTATGAAAACCCAATTTGTTGTACTCCTCGCGCTGCTCCTGTCGGCGCATGTGTTGCAAGCTCAACTGCACGCCGAAGGCATTCGCCTGACCGAACTCAACACCAGCCAATACATGGAAGTGGTGCCTTTGCGCACTTCGGGATCAAGGTTTCACATCGTGGTCGATTATGGCCAAAACCACCGGGCGCAACTGTCGGACAACGACTTTCTGACCGACGCCGATGGGCGGCGCCTCGATTTTCGAAGCTCCATTGACGCCTTAAACTATTGCTATGAAAATGGATGGGAACTGCACGAGGTGTACGTTTTTGACGACATCCGGCGCTTTGTGCTGAAGAGAAGGACGTTGTAGATTTGGCCAAACCGGCCACCAGGACCACACACACTGAATTGCGGAGAGGGAGGGATTCGAACCCCCGGTACGCTTGCACGTACGTCTGATTTCGAATCAGGTGCATTCAACCACTCTGCCACCTCTCCTGTTCAGTGTGTGTGATGGTGTGTTTTGGAAGGAGTGCTTCCATTAATTATGATTGGCGATACCAATAATCCTTAGCGAAAGCACTCCTGAATTGCGGAGAGACAGGGATTCGAACCCTGGATACGCTTTTGACGTATACACACTTTCCAGGCGTGCTCCTTCAACCACTCGGACATCTCTCCCAAAGCGGGTGCAAAGATAATGGTTTTTCAAATAAATTCAAGACTGCGTTTGCAAAAAATATGCCGTATTTTTGGGCGATGAGCATCCAAGTTATAAAACGGCGTAGAATACGGCAATTGTTGACCCTTGTGATCATGGGTGCCGTATTGTTGTGTATTTTTCCGTATCCCTACGAACCCTTTCTGTGGTGGTCTCAACAATCCGCATGGATTGCGGTGTTGTTTCTGGTCGTCGGTTTGATGTTTTCATACAGCAACCGCTCTCGATTGATGTTTGTTTGCCTGGGAAGCAGTGCTGCGGTGTCGTTTAACCAGTACATGAAAGCCGAACACAACATGCGCTTGCGGCAACAGGAATCGGTGACCATCGGGGAGATTAACCTGCAAAAGGTGGGTGCTGAAAACCTGCACAAAGTCCTTTCAGGCACCGAACTGCCCGCTTTGTTGTATTTGTACAACACACAGGATACTTTTGATTACTTGAATGCACTGGCCGACACCTATCCTTTTTTGGTGCGGGTCCAACAGGATTCTGGTTATTCTGCCTGTTTATTGTCTCGGTTGACCCTCGGGCGCATCGATACCCTTTATTTCCCTTCCGGACAAAACCGGGTGGCATTTCGGTTTCCATTGGAAAATACAGGTGCCTTGTTTGGGTGGATTATTTGTCCGCTGGTGATATCATCACCGGATTCAGGTGGGCATACCCAAAGACCGACGCCTGCCCTAAGGCAACCATTTGTTTGGTTAGGCGGTTCAGCCGAACTGTTGCCGACTTCCAATAACGTTCAATCCATGTCTTCCTGCGATACCCCTAAAGACGAAGCGAGAAGGCAGATTTTGTTCTCCAGGCACTTTGTATGCAACGCATGCCAGCCTATTTACAGCCCGTCGTCGGTGCAGGCAGGCACTAATTGTTCGTTGGCATTATCGAGTTACTATGTCTACTACCATTAAAAAACGCATTAATAGTTTTATATACGCGTTCAGGGGGGTTGGCGATTCGTGGCAGACACAATTGCACCTTCGGATTCACACGGTAGTGGCCATTTTGGCCTTAGCGGCCTGTTATGGTTTTAAGGTGGCGCTTTGGGAGTGGGTTGCCGTCATCATTTGCATTGGTTTGGTGACCGGTATGGAGATCATGAACACTGCTATTGAGTATGTGGTGAACCTGGTATCGCCGGAGTTTCACCCACTTGCCGGAAAGGCTAAAGACGCGGCTGCCGGTGCCGTACTGGTTTGTGCCCTGGCTGCCCTGGCGGTAGGCCTTTATATTTTTGGGCCGAGATTGATACCTTTTCTTATGTAATGGTTTTGTAATGAAAAAAAATATGTGATTGCCGGCAAGCGAATTGTCACAGAAACGTATCTTTTTATCGTAATCTTGCATTGATAATCCAAACATTAATCGATCTTTTCACAAATTGAATCCCTATGCGTATCCCAATTCTGTTGTGGCTCATCTTCGCGATGGCCCCGTTTTCCTCATTTGCACAGAACAACTGTCAGATTACCGACCTGACGGTTTCGATCAGTCCGCTTGATCCCTCGTTCTGTACGTTCAACGCCACCATCGATTTTCAACACCAGGGCACAACCAATCAGTTTTTGGTTGAAGCCAACGGAAAGGTGTATGGGCCTTACACGTACAACCAGTTGCCGCTGGTTGTCGGGCCTATTACGAACGACAATTCCGGGTTGTACAAATTTGTGGTGAGCGACTTTGTGTTTACCGGCTGTGCCGATGATGCACTGGTTCAGACGCCTGTTTGTGGCATTGTGCCGTGTGGCATCGTTGATTTTAATGCCCTTCCCGACACCTGTACTTCCGACAGCACCTACAATGTCCTCGTTGATTTTGACGCCATTGGCAGCACCAGCAATCAATTTGACGTATTTGCCGGCCCCGGCGTCTTTCTGGGCACGTACAACCTGAGCCAGTTGCCCTTGCTGGTGACGGACTTTCCCTGGAGCGGAAATGCATTCGACATTATTACGGTGTGTTTTTCCGGAAACCCATTGTGTTGCGTTTCTGATACCCTGACACCCCCCAATTGCCTGCCCGGCAATCCGTGCGGATTCAAAGACCTTAGTGTTCAACCAGACACCTGTACTTCTGACAGTACTTACCTCGTTGAAATTGATTTTCTATACAATCCGTCTTCTACACTCTCAGACTCCTTTGCCGTATTTGCCAACGACTCCCTGATTGGTTTTTTCACCCTGAACCAGCTCCCCCTCAAGGTTAATTTCCCTTGGGGTGGTAACATATTCGACCAGGTACGCGTATGCCTTCAAAACAACCCAGACTGTTGTAAGGAAGTGCAAATACTCGCGCCCAATTGCCTGCCTTTCGGGCCTTGCCAGATCCTGAGCGCCGACATTCAAACAGGCCCTTGCTCTTCAGACAGCTCGTATTCTGTAACGGTTAACTTCCAGGCGACCAACCCGGGTCTCGGCACATTCAAACTGTTTGGAAACGGCGGACTGCTCGGGGAGTATAAGCTCGAAGATGTACCCGTGACCATTAAAGATTTTAAATGGAACGGGCTGACCGACGACTTTATCCGCATCTGTATTGATACCGACACCAGCGCCTCCATTGATCCAACCTGTTGCGAAACGTTCAAATTTGAGGTTCCGGACTGTCTGTTTCAGGATTCCTGCGCGATTTATGACTTGGTTGTAGACCCGGGCAATTGCGTACCCGGAACAACCGGTTACAGCATCGTTGTCAACTTTAAGGTGCTCAATCCGGGAAATGATTTCTTCGAAGTTTGGGCCAATAATGGACAGTATCTCGGCTTTTTCCCGCTGAATAAGCTCCCGCTCACCATTCCGGTGTTCCCATCCGGCGGCGGCACTTCCGATAAAATCCGGGTTTGCATCAACGATCACCCGGACTGCTGCGCGGAACTCAGCTTCCCGGCGCCTGATTGTTCGTCAGGTCCCTGCACCATTTACGACCTTTCGGTGCAAACGGGCGACTGCACGTCGGACTCTACCTATCAGGTTTGGGTTGATTTTCAGGTAACCAATCCTGGTGGAACCACCTTCGGCGTGTGGGCCAATGGCAGCTATGTTGGCAGCTACCCCATCAGCCAACTGCCCCTTAAAATCAATGACTTCCCCTGGAACGGCGGATCAATTGACTACATACGCGTTTGTGTACTCGAGGGGAATGACCCCAACCAGCAGTTGTGCTGCAAAGAGCTGGACTTTGACGTGCCGGATTGTTTGTTCAACAATGATTGTAAGATCGTTGACCTGTTTGTAGAAAAGGGCGACTGTACCTCCGACAGCACCTATCAGGTGCAAATCGGTTTTGAAGTCATCAACCCGACGGACTCCACATTCGGCGTGTGGGCCAACGGCGTATTCCTGGGATATTACAACTTGAGCCAACTGCCGCTGACCATTGACAGTTTCCCCTGGAACGGTGGCATGAACGACGTGGTTAAAGTGTGTATCGGCGGTGCCAACGCGCCACCTTCTTTTGATTGTTGTGCCACACGGGAGTTCAAGGTGCCTGGCTGCCTGCTCAACCCGGACCAGTGTGTCATTTCAGACGTATGGGTGGAGCCGGGCGATTGTACTTCCGACAGCACCTACCGCATCGAACTCCATTTCTGGGTGGATAATCCGCCATCCTCTATTTTCAGGGTGTATGCCAACGGTGCGTTGATTGGGAGTTTCCCGATCAGCCAGTTGCCGTTGATTATTGATGACTTCCCCTGGGGAGGTGGCGCGGTGGACATACTTGAAGTGTGCATTCCTGACCCGGCCAATCAAAACAGCCCTGGTTGCTGCGCCAAGTTTGAAATCAAAACACCGGACTGCCTGAACAACCCGCCAGATTGTTTGATTGATGAGTTGACTGTTCAAGTCGACGATTGTACATCCGACAGCACATACGTGGTCAAGATTGATTTCGACGTAGTCGGCCAAGGCGCAGCCACACACTACGGTGTATGGGCCAACGGGGTGTTGTTTGGTGTGTATCCGTTGACACAGCTGCCTCTGGTGATTCAAAATTTCCCATGGAACGGTGGTCAATATGACGAGATCAAAATTTGCCTGCAAAACGCCAACGCCTTCCCGCCGTTTGGCTGTTGCAAAACCATCGAATATAAAGTGCCTGCCTGCCTGCTGCAATCTACGCCGTGTGAAATATATGATCTGGTGGTTGATCCGGGCGGTTGCACCAGCGACAGCACCTACGAAGTGTTGATCAACTTTAAGGTCTACAACTCCGTCAGTGCCACCTTTGGGGTATGGGCCAACGGCGTATTCCTTGGCTTCTCGAATTTGAGCCAGTTGCCGCTGACCATCACAGACTTCCCTTGGGATGGAGGCCAGATAGACGAGATCAAGGTGTGCATGGTCAACATCAACTCCATGTACGCCTGTTGCAAGGAAAAAACGTTTGATGTGCCAGATTGCCTGGCCAATCCGACTTGCAACATTTACGACCTCACGGTACAAACCGGCGATTGCACTTCCGACAGCACCTATCAGGTGTGGATTGATTTTGAAGTGAACAATCCGGATCCGAACATCGATGAATTCAGTGTATACGCCAATGGACAATTTGTGGGCGTCTTTCCATTGAACCAATTGCCGTTAAAAATCAATGATGTCCTCTGGAACGGAGGCGTGAAAGACGTTATTAAGGTGTGCCTCGGCAGCCCCAACTATCCTAATTTCTGCTGCGAAACCATTGAGTTTGCCGTGCCGGACTGCCTGGGCGACGATCCTTGTAAAATCTATGACCTTTGGGTGGACACCGGCGATTGCACCTCGGATTCAACTTATCAGGTCAGCATTTCGTTTCTGGTTCAAAACCCGGGCGCTGCCAACCAGTTTGGTCTGTGGGCCAACGGCCAATTCCTCGGATTCTTTGCGCTGAACCAGTTGCCACTGTCTATTGACGATTTCCCTTGGGGCGGCGGCAGCACAGATGAGATCAAGGTTTGTTTGGTAAACAGCAACAACGGCACCTTATGCTGCAAAGAGAAGACGTTTGATGTGCCCGATTGCCTTGACAATCCATGCCACATAAACGACTTGCACGTACTCGCCACGCCTTGTTTATGCGGTCAGTTCTTTGCATTGGTGTCGTTTACTGCCAGCGGCGGAAGCCCGGACGGGTTCACCATCAAGGGCAACGGCAAGAATTACGGCAATTTCCAGTACGGCCAGCCGCAGCCCATCATCCTTGGGCCGCTCAACGGCGACGGTACAACGCAATACGAATTTGTGGTAAGCGATCTGGGCAACCCCGACTGCGCCGCCGATGTAAACCTGGGCGTCATCAACTGTTCCAGCTTCACCAATGATCCGGCTGAAAAAGGTGCTTTTATGCAAATTTCGCCCAACCCGGCCACCAATCTGGTGCAAGTACAGGTACAAACAACTACAGGCACGAAAATCGGTCAGGCCGATGTGGAAATTTTGGCCGCCGATGGTCGCCGCGTCCGCTTTGAATCGGTCAGCGACGGCGCATTCTTCTCCCTGGATGTGTCACAACTTCCTGCGGGCTTGTATCGCATGGTGCTGTACAGCCAGCTTGGACGGATAGACGGCTCTTTCTCCAAACTGTAGTTTTGAGTTGTGAGTTATGAGTTATGAGTTTTGAGTTGTGAGTTTTGAGTTGTGAGTTTTGAGTTACGCG
>JBMOHO010000095.1:0-12064 GCA_049317805.1 Saprospiraceae bacterium | reverse complement strand
AAAACGCACTCAAAACTCAACACTCAACACTCAAAACTTAGATGAAAGAATTCAAACCCACTTCCTGGGCCATCGATAACCAGATGAGCGTCTTCGTCATCACGGTGATCATCACCCTGGTAGGCGTGTTGTCGTACAACGCTTTGCCTAAAGAAGAATTCCCCGACGTGGTGGTGCCGCAATTTTTTGTCACCACCATTTATCCCGGCGCTTCACCCTCCGATATGGAGACCCTGGTGACCAAACACATAGAAAAAGAGGTAAAGGCCATTACCGGCCTGAAGAAAATGACCTCTTATTCTGTGCAGGACTTCTCCAACGTCATCGCCGAATTTGATACCGACGTGGACGTCACCGAAGCCAAACAAAAGGTCAAGGACGCGGTGGATAAAGCCAAAAGCAACCTGCCGACCGACTTGCTTGACGACCCCGTGGTGACGGAATTTGACATCTCGGAAATTCCCATCATGAGCGTCAATATTTCCGGCGACTACAGCCTCGTTCAAATCAAGAAGTACGCAGATGACCTGCAGGACAAGATCGAGGAAATGAAGGAAATCACCCGAGTGGACATTGTCGGCGCCCTCGATGATGAAGTGCAGGTGAACGTCGACAAGTACAAAATGAATGCGGCCAGCCTTACTTTCCGCGACATCGAAAACGCCATTGCATTTGAGAACGCCACGGTGTCGGCCGGTAATGTAGACGTGGGCGGCATGACCCGCTCTATTTCCATCCGCGGCGATTTCACCAATGTAGAACAGATCAGCAACCTCGTCATTCCTTCCCAATCCGGCGCTTTGGTGTACCTCAAAGACGTGGCCGAAGTCAAAATGGGATTTGAAGACCCGGAAAGCTACAGCCGCCTCAACGGGAAAAATGTGATCACCCTCAACGTCATCAAACGTTCGGGTGAAAACCTGATTGAGGCGTCAGACAAGATTAAAGCGATCGTTGATGAAGCAAAGGCGGAAGATTTTCCGCCAGGACTCGATGTCGTCATTACCGGCGACCAAAGCCGCAACACGCGCACCAACTTGCACGATTTGATCAACACCATTGTCATTGGTTTTATTCTGGTGACCATCATCCTGATGTTTTTCATGGGTGCCACCAACGCCATTTTCGTAGCGGCTTCGGTGCCCTTGTCCATGTGCATAGCATTCATGGTGTTGCCACAAATCGATTTTACCCTCAATTTGATCGTGCTGTTCGCGTTTCTGTTGGGTTTGGGTATTGTGGTAGATGACGCCATTGTGGTCATTGAAAACACACACCGGATTTACCACGACGAGCATTCCGACATCAAATCGGCCGCCAAAAAAGCAGCGGGAGAGGTGTTTATTCCGGTTTTGGCCGGTACGGCCACCACGCTTGCGCCGTTTGTGCCATTGGCTTTTTGGACCGGGGTCATCGGCAAGTTTATGCATTATATGCCTGTGACCATCATCATCACGCTGACGGCCTCGCTGGTAGTAGCCTACCTCATCAACCCCGTGTTTGCCGTGTGGTTCATGCAAAAAGAGGGTAAAGACGTGGTGGCGGTTGATCCCGTTAAATCGCGCCGCCGAACCATTTTGGCCTGGACTTTATTTGCGCTGGTCACCATTTATTTTTACGTCAATGGCAGTTACGGACTGGGGAATTTTGCAATAACCCTGCTGGCCATGGTGTTGCTCTATCGCTTTGTGCTGGTGCACGCCGTCAACTGGTTTCAGGGCAAGTTTTGGCCCGGCTTTCAGGAATTATACGCTCGATTCCTGCGATTTGCGCTGGCGCGCCCCTGGTTGATGATGGGGAGCATGGTGGCGTTGTTCGTGTTGTCGTTTGTTTTGACGGCTTCTCGAAGCCCCAAAGTGATTTTCTTCCCGGAGTCTGATCCAAATTTTGTGTACGTGTATTTGAACATGCCGGTGGGCACCGACCTGGAGGTAACCGACTCGCTCACGCGCATTGTGGAGCAAAAGGTCAATGAAGTCATCGGCCCAAACAACCCCATTGTGGAATCGGTAATCACCAACGTGGCCTTGAACGCTTCGGAAGACCAGTTTGACCGCACCGCTACGACCAACAAAAGCAAGGTTGGTGTGGCTTTTGTGCAGTTTTCCAAACGCAATGGCGTGAGTACAGTCAAGTACAAAGACCAGATTCGCGAGGCCGTTAAAGGATTGATTCCGGCAGCCGAAATTGTGGTGGGCCAGGAAAGCAGCGGTCCGCCAACAGGCAAACCGATTGCCATTGAAATCCGCGGGGAAAACTTTGAAGAGCTCATTCGCGTGTCTAATTCTGTTCAGAATTACCTCGAAGCGCAGAACATTCCAGGCGTGGAAGAATTGCGCAACGACTTGATTGCGTCGAAACCGGAGATCAGCATCCAGATAGACCGCGAACGCGCCAACCGCGAAGGCATCAGCACGGTGCAAATCGGTTCGGAGTTCCGCACAGCCGTATTGGGCAAGGAAGTGAGCAAATTCCGCGACGGCAACGACGAGATACCGATTGTGGTCCGCCTGCAACGCGACCAGCGCGAGAACATCAACACGGTGGAAAACCTGAACATCACATACCGCGACATGAACATGAACGGTGTGCTGCGTTCGGTGCCCATTGCAGCGTTTGCCGAAGTCAAATACGGCAACACCTACGGCGGCATCCGGCGCAAAGATCAGGAGCGCATCGCGACCATTTCTTCGAACGTGTTGAGCGATTATAACCCCAACGAAGTGGTGGCGCAGGTGCAGGCAGCCCTCACCAGTTACAAAGAACCCATACCTGCCGGTGTGACCATCAGTTTCGGCGGCGAACAGGAAGAACAGGCCGAAGCGGCGGCGTTCCTGACCAATTCGCTGATGCTGTCCATGCTCATGATCTTGCTGATTTTGATCACGCAATTCAACTCCTTCGGCAAAACGATCATCATCCTCACCGAGGTGGTGTTTTCGGTGGTGGGGGTATTGCTGGGTCTGGCCATTTTCAACATGGACTTCTCGGTGGTCATGATGGGTATCGGCATTGTGGCCCTGGCGGGCATTGTGGTGCGCAACGGCATTTTGTTGGTGGAATTCACCGACAAGTTGCGCAGCGAAGGCATGGAGACGCCAAAAGCCATTGTAGAAGCCGGTCGAACCCGCATGACGCCGGTATTGCTGACGGCGACGGCCACCATTTTGGGCCTTATTCCGCTGGCGGTGGGTTTCAACATTGACTTTGAGACCCTGTTTGCCCACGGTGATCCCAAAATATTCTTTGGTGGTGATTCGGTGGCATTCTGGGGACCACTGTCCTGGACCATCGTTTTTGGACTCAGTTTCGCTACATTCCTTACCCTCGTCATACTGCCGGTCATGTATCTGCTTGGCTGGAGGCTCAAAGAATGGTGGAGTAAGGTAATTTAGTGTTGTTATAGGCTTTAGGTTGTGCACACGCCCTTCTCTGATGGTTCAGGGAAGGGCGTTTTTGTTGGATGACGGCATGATTCCGGCAATTGTCTTTTTGGTTTTTCGTTTACATACAATATGTGGGGCAATTAAGTTTTAAAAAAAGCCTGTATTGGCCCTTTAAGCATTTGCAATACCGAATACTCAAACAATGTGCCGTTCGTTTTCATTATTGATGCAGTTTTACCAATTATGTTTTTTATAAAAAATGTTTTGTTATTTTATTTTTCCACAAATTTTTCCACAAAATGTTTTTATATTTGCATGTGGAAAAAATTTATCAAATACTTTTTCACACCCCTAAATTCAATCGTTTTCTTAACCCTGGATTAACGTTGGCTTTACTTTGGACATAACACGTTAGGGTAATTGTCAGGGGTAAATTTTTCGAAAACAGTGTTTTAAAATCAATTAAAATCAGAATGCGTTCACAAACAGGGTGTGGAGAACGTGCATCCGGTGTGGATAAACCCGGGAATTATCAACCTTTTCCACATGGCCTTGCAGGGTTTTCCACATTTAAACGGGCAATACGGATTGTTTTGAATATGCGGAAGCCCGAAATAGCCATTAGGTTTGTTCCCGTCAAAGCAGAAGGAAGATCACCACTATGAATACCGATTCCAATTCCAACACCGAAGGCGGCCGCAAGCCGAACAAGGGCACCAAGTCCGGCCAATCGAACGACGGCATGTCCAATTTTGTATTTGGCAAAATTCAGCCCCAGGCAGTCCCCCTGGAGGAGGCCGTGCTGGGCGCCATGCTGCTTGACCGCGATGCATTGCCCATGGTTATGGATATTTTGCAGGCCGACACGTTTTACCTCGAAGCGCATCAGCATATATTCCGGGCCATCATCCGCCTGTTTGAGCGTTCCAACCCGGTCGACATTTTGACCGTAACGGAAGAATTGCGCAAAAACGGCGAATTGGACAAAGTGGGTGGTGCCTATTACCTCGTGGAGCTGAGCAACCGCGTGGCTTCCGCCGCCAACATTGAATACCACGCCCGCATCATCGCCCAAAAACGCATCCAGCGCGAACTCATTCGGGTGAGCACACACACCATCCGCGACGCTTACGACGAAACGGTGGATGTGTTTAACCTCCTGGACGCCGCCGAAAAGGGCTTGTTTGACATTACCCAAAACAACCTGAGCCGCACGTTTGCCAGCATGGGCGACCTCTCCGCCAAAGTGCTCAAGCACCTGGAGGAAATGGCGGCCAAAAACGACGGCCTCACAGGGGTGCCTTCCGGCTTTACGGCGCTGGACAAACTCACTTCCGGCTGGCAGCCCTCTGACCTGGCCATCATTGCCGCCCGTCCGGGTATGGGTAAAACCTCGTTTGTGCTCGCCGTGGCGCTCAATGCTGCGCGCGACTTCAACAAGGGTGTGGCTGTTTTTTCGCTTGAAATGGCCAACACCCAGCTGGTGCAGCGCCTCATCTCGCTCGAATGCGAAATTCCGGGCTCCAAAATGCGCAGCGGTAAGCTCGAGGACTACGAGTGGCAAATGCTGCAAACCACGGTGGAACGCCTCAACAATGTGCCCATTTTTATAGACGATACGGCCGGCATCAACATTTTTGAGCTGAGGGCCAAGTGCCGGCGACTCAAAATGCAGCACGACATCCAGCTGGTCATCATTGATTACCTCCAGCTCATGTCCGGCGGCAACGAAAACGGCCGCAATTCCAACCGTGAACAAGAGATCGCCGGCATTTCCCGTGCCTTGAAAAGCATGGCCAAAGAGCTCAATGTGCCGGTCATTGCCCTGTCGCAGCTCAGCCGGGCCGTGGAGGTGCGCGGGGGAAGCAAGCGGCCGCAGTTGAGCGATTTGAGGGAGTCTGGCTGCCTCACAGGCGATGCGTTGGTATTGGACATTATTTCGGGCAAGAGGATACCCATAAAAGAATTGGCTGAGCGCATCACTTCCGAACAATTCATGGTGGCTGCATTGGATGAATCCGACATGAAATTGCGCCCATACGCCATGTCCAAGGCTTTCTATTCCGGTAAAAAACCTGTTTTTGAGCTTCAAACAGCGTCGGGACGCAGCATTAAAGCCAGTGCAAACCACCCATTTTATACCATTGGCGGATGGAAAAGGTTGGACGAACTTCAGATAGGAGAGCCAGTTGGACTTGCGCGTGTAGTTGAAGTAAATTTAGCTGAATCAGATATTTTTTGGGATAAAATCAAAAACATCGCCCCACTTGGAGTGCAAGATGTGTACGACGCAACAGTGCCCGGTGCCCACAATTTTCTGGCAAACGACTTTATAGTACACAACAGCATCGAGCAGGACGCCGACATCGTCTCCTTCATTTACCGACCAGAATACTACGGCATTCTGGAAGACGAGTCGGGCCAAAGCCTCAAAGGCGTGGCTGAGATCATCATTGCCAAACACCGCCACGGCGCTTTGGAAACCGTAAAACTCAAATTCATTGACCAGTTTGCCAAATTTGCCAATTTGGATGATCCCACGTTTTCTGGCATGCAGCACGCCGGCGCTTCAGGCTTTAACCCCTCAACGGTCATTGCCCGCCCGTCGCGCATGAACACAGAAGAAGATGTACCGTTTTAATTCCACTCATGTTTGCAAATCTGATTGCCACCCCTTTTGTGGCCACTGCTTTGGTATTGCTGTATTTATCGTGGACGAGCGACAGTGCCTGGGCACCCTGGATGATCCCGGTGGTGCTGGTTGCCGCGCTCGTATACATTTTTGCACCGCAAATCAACTGGTGGTACTACAGTCGGCGTCCGCAACCGCTGGCAGCCGATTTGCGGCAGCTGCTGGAGCAGTTTTGCGGGTTTTACCGCCGATTGGACGCCAGCGGGCGGAAACGATTTGAAGGCCGCGTTATGCTCTATCGGATGGGTACCGAGTGGATGCCCATGGGCTGGCCTGAATCGGTAGAAGCGGTGCCGACCGATGTGCAATTAGTGCTTTGTGCCCAGGCGGTGAGCCTTACCTGGCTGCGGCCCAACTTGTTGCTCGAACCGTTTGAACAGGTGATCGTGTACCCCTATCCTTTTCCTACGCCCGAATACCCTTTTGCGCATGCTTCTGAATTGTTTGCACCCGATGGCTGCCTGATTTTTTCGGCTCGACAGGTGATGCAAGCCTTCGTAGAGCCGCATGCCTGGTACAATGTGGGCCTGCATGAGTACGCCAAAGCCATGGTGCTCACGTATCCGGAGTTGCCTTGGCCCGACGGTGACCTGCCCGATGTTTGGGAACGGCTCGAACAGGTGAGCAACATGCCAAGAGAGCACGTGGAATCGGTCATTGGGTTGGCCGGTATAGACCCGCTGCCGGTGATGATGCACCATTACCGCATTTTTCCGGAGGCGTTTCGGCGTGTTTTTCCGGGTGAAATGGAGGTGTTGGAAGGGCTTTTGGGATGAAGTGTAGAAGGGCGACCACGATCACCAAAAATCGGGCGACCACGAGGGTCGCCCCAACCACGACGACGAGAATTCGGGCGACCACGAGGGTCGCCTCAATTAGAAAATCTTAATAATGCTCATACACACGCGGGGCATCGTGTTCCGCACCGTTAAATTTGGGGAAACGAGTGTCATTGCCGACATCTACACAGAAGACAAGGGTATGCACACCTTTGTGGCCGGAGGGGTGCGCAGTGCCCGTGCGCGCATGCCGTTCAACCTCTTTCAGCCCATGCAGGTGGTGGACCTGGTAGCCTATTACCGCGAAGACCCCAATGCCATGAACCGTTTGAAGGAACTGCGCGCCGAGGTGATTTTTCAGCGCATTCCGTATGATGTGAGCCGGGGGGCGGTGGTGCTGTTTCTGGCGGAAGTGTGTCGAAAGTGCATCCGGGAAGCCGAAGAAAACCGTCCGCTGTTTGAGTTTTTGCTCCATCAATTGATTTGGTTAGACAGCACCGAGGGCTCCATTGCCAATACCCCGGTGGCGTTTCTGGTGCAACTGTGCGGTTTTTTGGGGTTCCAACCGGAATGGCCAGAGACAGAAGGCCCGTTCTTTTTTGACCTCCGCGAAGGGCTTTTTCACGAAGGCCCTCCGGTGCATGGTGCCTACCTCGGACCCGATACCACGGCCGACCTGATGGCGATGATGCAGGCCACCCGCGAAGAATCGGCAAGCCATGTGCTTGATCGCTTTCAGCGTAAACGCCTGTTGCAGGGCCTGCTGCAGTATTACCAATGGCATGTGCCGGGGTTCGACGGCATACATACGCCGGAAGTGATGGAGTGGGTGTGGGGGGGGTGAGATTTCGGATTTCGGATTTGAAAAAAAAATCAGTTACTTTTGTGCGATACCATTCAAGAAGTTGATGACCATGAAAAAGTTAATATGCAGTTTGTTTGTTTGCTTTTCGCTGAGCGCCGGGGCGTTCGCGCAGGGCATCGAGTTTTTCCATGGTTCCTGGGCGGAGGCACAGGCCAAAGCCAAGGCAGAGGAAAAAATAATTTTTGTCGACGCATTTGCGTCATGGTGCGGCCCTTGCAAGCGCATGGCTGCCGAAACCTTTCCCGACGCGGGTGTGGGTGCATTTTTCAACGCCAATTTCGTATGTGTCAAATACGACATGGAAAAACCTGAAAATGCGGAATTTGCAGGCGCTTTTCCGGTGCGCTCTTACCCGACGCTGTTGTTCATCAACGGCGACGGAAAAATAGTCAAGAAAGAAGTGGGCGCGCGCTCGCCAGAGGCCCTGATCGAACTGGGTCGTTCGGTGCTGGGTTCGCTGGACAACATAGCGGAAATGGAAGAAAAATACGCTGCCGGCGACCGCGATCCGGCCTTCGTGTTCAATTATGTAAAAGCGCTAAACCGGGCGGGCAAACCGTCGTTGCAATACACCAACGAGTACCTCAACAGTCAAAAAGACCTCACCACGCCCTTCAACCTGAAGTTTATCCTTGAAGGCACACAAGAAGCCGACAGCCGCGTGTTTGACCTGTTGATCAAAAACCGCGCAGCCGTGGCCAAACAGGAAGGCGCGGAGGCAGTAGACCGGAAAATAGCCAACGCCTGCGGCAAAACCGTTGACAAAGCCGTAGAGTTCCGCAACGAACCCCTCCTGGAAGAAGCCAAAACGAAAATGGCTGCTGCATTGCCGGATCAATCAGCCGAATTTGCCTTCAAAGCCGATACCCGTTACTACACGGCAGCGCAAGACGCCAAAAAGTACCTGAAAACGGTGCAGGCATTCCAAAAATCGACGGTCAAAAACAACGCCGCCCGTCTGAATGAACTCGTGGTGAACATGACCCGCAGTTTCCCCAAAGACGAATCGGTGCTCAAACAAGCAGAAAAATGGGCTAAATCAGCCGCCGAAACAGGTGGTCTCCCAGAGTACTATATGACCCTTGCTGGCGTTTATAAGTACCAGGGCAACAAAGATGCCGCCCTGGAGGCGGCACTGGCCGCTAAAAAAATGCTGGGTGACGACAAACAAAACATGGGTCCTAAAATTGACTCGTTTATTCGAGGGCTCGACGCCCAATAAGCGTTACACTTAACCACCTCAAAATATTCATTATGCACATCCGCTTGTTGGCCATTTTGGCCGTTTCACTGCTTACTGCCAGTATGTCCGTGGCACAGGGCATCGCTTTCGAATCGGGCTCGTGGGCAGATGCCCTCAGCAAAGCCAAGAAAGAAAACAAACTCATTTTCCTCGACGCGTACACGTCATGGTGTGGCCCTTGCAAAATGATGAGCAAAAACACCTTTACCGATAAAGGTGTGGGCGATCTGTACAACGCCAGGTTTGTCAACATGAAAGTGGACATGGAAAACGGCGAGGGCATTCAAATTGCAGAACGCTACGGCGTACAAGCCTATCCTACCTTGCTGTTTGTAGACGCCGAGGGATCAGTGGCCCACCGCGCCCTGGGTTACCACGACCCTGCGCAGTTCATTACCCTGGGCCAACAGGCCGCCGACCCCGCCCGAAATATGTTGGGACTTGACCAACGCTACCAAAAGGGCGACCGCGATCCACAGTTTATCATGCAATACCTGGAAGCCAAAAGCGCCGCCTTTGACCCGCAAGTGGAAAAGGTTGCCGTGGAATTCCTGAATACCCAGCGCGACCTTCAAACCGCAGACAGCCGAAAGGTCATCATGGAATACGTGAATGACCCTAAATCCAAATATTTCGACTATTTTTTGGAGCATCAGGAGTTCTTCGTCGCTGAATACGGCCAAGTGCGTGTAGACGGCAAAAAACAGATGGCCCTGAGCGCCTTGCTCGAAACCGATACGCCCCCCACGCCGGAAGAAATGGCACCGATGCTCCAAAAGCTGTTTCCGGCTGACGCCAAGCAATATCAGTCCCTGTACGCCATGTCTTATTACCAGGGCCAGGGCGATATCAACGGATTTGCCAAGGCGGCCATCGATTATTACGACCATTACAATGACGCCACCGCAAGCGACCTGAATGAAATCGCCTGGACTTTTTACGAACAGGTTGAAAACAAGGAACAGCTCCAACACGCCCTCAAATGGGCCGAGCGTTCTGTGGCCCTCGAAGAACAATATTTCAATTTGGATACCCTCGCAGCCCTGCACTACAAAACAGGCAACAAGAAAAAAGCGCGTCAATACGCCAAAAAAGCCATCGAAAAAGCCAAATCGACCGGCGAAGACTACAGCGAAACAGAGGCTTTGCTGAAAAAAATGTAATGTGAAGAGGGTTTAGGAGAGGAGGAGTTTAGGAGTTTAGGAGTTTAGGTTGAAAGGGCTATACCCAGTCCTACTTCTTTCCCTCTCAACTCCTCCTCTCCTCAACTCCTAAACTCCTCCTCTCCTCAACTCCTAAACCCCTCCTCTCCTAAACTCCTAAACTCCTAAACTCCTCCTCTCCTAAACTCCTAAACTCCTCCTCTCCTAAACTCCTCAACTCCTCAACTCCTAAACTCCTCCTCTCCTAAACTAAAAAAAATGTTCCACCTCAAAGAAGGGGATCCGTCCCCGGCATTCAGCGCCCTAAATGAAAAAGGCGAAACCGTACAACTGTCGGATTACAAAGGCAAAAAATTAGTGCTTTATTTTTACCCCAAAGACGATACGCCGGGTTGTACCGCCGAAGCATGCAGCCTGCGCGACGGATACGGGCAGTTTCAGGCAAAAGGGTATGATATTCTGGGTGTCAGCCCCGATTCAGTCAAAAAACACGTCAAATTTCAGGAAAAATACAGCCTGCCGTTTAACCTGCTGGCCGATGAAGACCACGCCGTATCTACTGCATTTGGCGTTTGGGGGCCCAAGAAATTTATGGGTCGGGTGTACGACGGCGTACACCGCACCACATTTGTCATAGATGAAAACGGCATCATAGAACGCATCATTACACAAGTGGATACGGCGAAGCACACCGAGCAGTTGCTCGGATAAAACCCCGTTGTCAACGCACTTTCCGGCCTTTCCACCAATACTCCCGGATCAACAAACCCGCCGTGCCCACGCCGACTATGTACACCACGTGCAAGACTTGGGCGGCCCCAAAGGAGCGCATCAACCGCCGTTGACCAAAAAAACGGCAACCAGTGGAGAGCAGGATAAAATCTGCCACCAGTTTGACCGACCACAATGCCATGGCAAGAGTCGTGTATGTCGGATACCCAAACGCCAGGGCGGGCACGAGCACGAGCGCCCAACAGTAAGACCACACCACTACAGCCACATATTTGGCGCTCCATTGGGGCAAGGCTGCATTTTTGGTGCCCCACCGCAGGCGTTGTTGCAAAAAATCGGACCAGGTGGTCGTCGGTGGAGTCAATACAGCGGCTTGTGTATTTTTCAAAAAACGGATGCCGTCGGGAAACGTGGCAGCCAATTTTTGCAACAGGAACACGTCGTCGCCCCCCGCATACTGGGTGTTGCCAGCGTATCCGCCTACTTGTTCGAAGGCGGCTTTGGAAAAAGCCAGGTGCGCACCATTGCCAAGGTGCAATGCGCCGGAGCTTATTCCGGCACCGGTAACAAGCATCATACCGATAAAATCGAGCGCCTGAAAACGTTCAAGGAGCGTGTTGGCGGGCGAAAACAAGACTGGTCCGGCTACGGCTACCACACCGGTTTGTTGGGTGGCGACAGACAACAGCCCGAGCCAGTGTTCGGGGAGGGCACAATCGGCGTCGGTGGTCACAATCCAGGCGCCGCGGGCCTGCTGGATACCCGCAAGCAAGGCATTTTTTTTGCCCAGGAGTCCTTTTTTCTGATGGATCAGTCGGACACCGCTCGTGGTGTAGCCCGCTGTCACAAGGGCCGTCTGGTCGTCCGAATGGTCGTTGACCACGATGATTTCATACCAATGCGCCGGGTAAGAACCGCCGAGTATGCTGTCGAGGCAGGCGCCGATGCGCAAGGCTTCGTTCCGGGCGGGAATGACGATGCTGAAAAATACCGGTTCCGCGGGTTCCAGCGGCGTTACCGGCACACGATGCCATGCCAGCACAACGGCGGCTATGAGACTGGCATAGGCAAGGGCCATAAAGAAGAGGAAAAAAGACAACATGGAAGATATAAAGGTAGTGCGATGCGGCGCAAACATTTCCGCTTATCTTTGTCGGTATTCAAATTTGTTCCCTGATTTATGTCGGAACCACAGCGACTGATT
>JBMOHO010000094.1:0-12124 GCA_049317805.1 Saprospiraceae bacterium | reverse complement strand
CAACCACTCGCAAATCCAAAGTCCGAAATCCAAAATCCAAAATCCAAAATCGCATGCGTGTACTTGCTCTCCTCTCCCTGATCCTCCTACTGTTTGCCTGTCAGCAAAAAACTGTACGCGACGACGCCTATCATCAGGAACTCTCTCGCTACGTGTACGCCTATTCTGCCGGATCCATCGGGCGCAATGACGTGGTAAAAGTCCGGTTTGTCGACCCCGCTGTCGGCGCCGATCAGGTAGGCAAAGACGCAGATGCCACGCTGCTGGCGCTGAGCCCCGCCATCACTGGCCGTCTGTATTGGGAAGACGAGCGCACCCTGACCCTTCAGCCTAAGGAGCCGCTGCCTTACGGCAAAAAATACAACGCCGAACTGGCGCTCCGCAAACTGTTCCCCGGCGCCCCCAAATCGCTCAGCACCTTCCCGTTTGAGTTCCGCGTGCGCGAACTCTCCTATGACGTGCAGATAGACGGCCTTTCGGCCATAGACGGCGACGCGCGGCGGCAAAAAATCACGGGCCGCGTCCGCACCAGTGATCCCGCCGACAAAGCCGCCATCGAAAAAATGCTTGGCGCCGAACAAGGCAACCAAAACCTGAGTTTTTCCTGGTCGCACACCGACGACGGGCTGACGCACGCTTTTGAAGCCGCCGAAATCAAACGCGGCGACGTGCGCTCCAACGTGCGCCTCCACTGGAACGGCAGCGCCCTGGGCCTGTCGGACAAAGGAGCGGAAGAAGACATCATGGTGCCAGCCATCGACGAATTCATTGTGCTCGGCGCCCGCGTCGAACAGTCTGAGTCGCCCTGCGTGGTTATTAATTTTTCCGACCCGGTGTCTACCGACCAGTCGCTGGACGGACTCATTTATCTCCAGGACAACAACAACGGTTACCGCCACGCGGTAGACGGCAATTTTGTGCGCCTTTTCCCCACCCAGTCGCCCACAGGCAACCAAACGCTGGTGGTAGAGGCGGGCGTACGCAACAGCGCGGGTGCGGCCATGAAAGAGCGTTTCACCCGCCGCGTCAACTTTGAATCGCTTCAACCGGCCGTTCGCCTGGTGGGCCGCGGCGCCATCATCCCCAAAAACGACCAGGGCAAAGTGGTGTTCCCGTTTGAAGCCGTTGGCCTGAATATGGTCGACGTGGAAGTGTTCAAAATTTACCAGTCCAACATCCTCCAGTTTTTACAAGTCAACGAAATTGAAGGCGAACAGGAACTGGAACGTGTGGGCAAAATTGTGCTCCAAAAATCAGTCTCCCTCTCCGACCTTAACCCGGGTGCCAACCGCAACGCCTGGCAACGCTATGCGCTCGACCTGAGCGAACTGGTGGATAAAGACCCGGCTGCCATTTACCTGGTGCGCTTAGCTTTCCGCCGCAATTACACCAACCTGCCTTGTGCCGCCGAGGAAGCCACAACCTACAGCAGCGGCCAAAATGACGACGGCCAGTGGCGCACCATCATGGGCGGGTACTACGGCATTTACTTCGATACCGAAGGCGATGGCTGGTGGTCGCGGGACAACGACTTCGAGTGGTCGCGCCGCGATGAACCCTGCGCCCGTGAATACTACAACCGTGAGCACTTCGAGCAACGCAACGTGTTTGTCAGCGACCTCGGCCTCACCGCCAAAGCCGGTCGCGACGGCTCCATTTTTGTCGCCGTCACCGACCTCATCAGCGCCCAGCCGGTCGGCGGCGTGCAGGTGAAGGTGTACAACTACCAATTGCAGCCCATTGCTACCGTCAATACCGCCGCCGACGGCACTGCCTACCTGCGCGATCTGCGCGAAAAGCCCTTCCTCACCGTAGCCGAACAAGGCGGCCGCCGAGGGTACGTGCGCATGGCCGACGGTAGTACCCTCTCGCTTAGCCGGTTTGATGTGGCCGGTGTCGACATGCCCAAGGGCCTCAAAGGCTACCTGTACGGCGAGCGCGGCGTATGGCGTCCGGGCGATTCCATCTACCTCAACTTCGTCCTCGAAGACAAAATAGGGGACCTGCCACCCAACCACCCCATTTCCTTTGAACTCACCGACCCGCAAGGCAGCCTCCGCCACCGATACACCGGCAGCACCAACGTAAACGGCGTGTATCCGCTGCATTGCGCTACCTCGCCCGAAGCACCCACCGGCAACTGGATCGCCAAGGTGAAAGTGGGCAGTGTGGAGTTTTCCAAAACCCTGAAAATCGAAACCGTGAAGCCCAACCGGCTCCGCATGGACCTCGATTTTGGAAAAAAACAACTGCTGGCATCCGAAAAACAACTCAACGGCAACCTCCAGGTCAATTGGCTGCACGGCGCCCCGGGCAAAAACCTCAACACTACGGTTGAGTTGCAAATGCAGGCCACCAAAACGACCTTCGACGGCTATAAAAGCTTTGTGTTCGACGATCCTGCCCGCCCGTTCTACAGCGACCCGCAAACGATCTTTGAAGGCACCACCAATGAACTCGGCCAGGCTAAAGTGCCTTTTGAACTGACCGACAACGGCGAAGCGCCCGGCAAACTCATCGCCCGCTTCAAAATCCGCAGTTTTGAAAAAGGCGGAGACTTCAGCACCGACAATTATTCCCTCGACTACTACCCCTACGACCGCTTTGTGGGTGTGGAAATCCCTAACGACAGCCGCGGCAACCCCTCCATCGGTGAAAAAGGCGGATCGGTCAACTTTGTTTGCGTCGATCAAAACGGTCGACCTTTAGCCAACCAAAAATTAGAAGTGGGCTTGTATCGGTGCGACTGGCGCTGGTGGTGGGACGAAGACTCCCGCTACAACGTCGCCCAGTTCAACTCCGCTACCCACGTCAACGCCCTCGAAAAAACAACCCTGACCACCAACGAAAAGGGCATAGCCACCTGGAAAGTATCGCCTGATGAATGGGGCCGTTACCTCATTCGGGTAAGCGATTTGGAAGGGGGACACGCTGCCGGTTCGTTCTTCTGGCGCGGTTACCCGGACCGCCTCGACGACATGCACAGCCGGAACGCCGCCGCCATGATCGCATTTAAAACCGATAAAGACAACTACAGCGTCGGCGAAACGGTCACGCTTACCGTGCCCGCTTCCGAAAACGGACGCATGCTCATCACCCTCGAAAACGGCTCCAAAGTGCTCCAGCACCGCTGGGTGGAAGCCAAAGCGGGCGACAACACCGTCACGTTTGTGACCACTGCCGACATGACGCCTTCCGTGTACGCACACTTGAGCCTCTTTCAGCCCCACGCACAAACCAAAAACGACTTGCCCATCCGCATGTACGGCGTGGCACCCATCGGCGTGGAAAATCCGGCCACCCACCTCAAACCCACCATCGACATGCCCGAGGTGCTCAAGCCCGGCGAAGACTTCACGGTAAACATCCGCGAATCTTCGGGCAAAGCCTGCGCGTACACCCTGGCTGTGGTCGATGAAGGCCTCCTCGACCTCACCCGATTTGAGACACCCGATCCCTGGAAGTCCTTCTTTGCCCGCGAGGCCCTGGGCGTAAAAACCTGGGATATGTACGATTATGTGCTGGGCGCATACGGTGCCGAACTGGAGCGCATGCTCAGCATCGGGGGCGACGAATACAACCAAAAGGCTAAAAATGGCGCGCAGGTCAACCGCTTTAAACCAGCAGTGCGCCACCTCGGGCCATTTTACCTTAAAGCCGGCGAAACAGCCCGGCATACCCTGAACATCGACAATTACGTGGGCTCGGTGCGGACCATGGTCGTGTGCTCGGCTCAGGCAGCCCAAAGCAAAGGCGCCTACGGCAGCGCCGAAAAAACCTGTCCGGTCCGAAAACCCCTCATGATCATGCCCACGCTCCCTAGGGTGTTGGGCCCCGGCGAAACCTTCCGCCTGCCCGTGGAGGTGTTTGCCATGGAAAACAAGGTCAAAGCCGCCACCGTACGCGTGAAGGAAACCAGCGGATTGGTGACCATGAAAGGCAACGCCTCGTCAACCCTCAGCTTTCCGCAACCCGGACAGGAAATTGCGTCGTTTGACATGACGGTCGGGCAACGCCCCGGCGTAGCCAAGTTTGAAATTGAAGCCCAGGGCGGCGGCGAAACAGCCCGACAAACCATCGAACTCCTGGTGCGCAACCCCAATCCGGTTCAAACAAGTGTGCAATACAACACCATTGAACCCGGCGCCGAGTGGAAAGCCGGCTACGATGCGTCCAAATATGCCGAATTTACCGCAGCTACCATGGAGGTGAGCGCCCTGCCTCCCATCAACCTTAACCGACACCTGGAGTACCTGCTTCAATACCCGCATGGTTGTGTGGAACAAACCACCTCTACCGGTTTTCCACAATTGTACGTAGATGCCGTGATGAACCTCACGCCCAAACAACAGGAAACCGCCCGTCGGAACATCGAAGCCACCATCGGAAAACTCCGCAGTTTCCAGCAGGGCAACGGCGGTTTCAGCTATTGGCCGGGCGACAATGACGTGAACGAGTGGAGCAGCATATACGCCGGCCACTTCCTCCTGGAAGCCAAGTCGAAAGGTTTCTCCATACCGGAAGGCATGCTGGAACGCTGGACAACTTACCTGGAGCAAACGAGTCGCCGCTGGAATGCCATGACGGATAATGACTTCGTGGGCCATTACGAGCACAACCTCACCCAGGCCTACCGTTTGTACGCCCTGGCGCTGGCCGGCAAACCCGATCTGTCGGGCATGAACCGATTGAAAGAACAAAAGAACCAGTACCAGCAGTCGGCCCTCATGCTGGCGGCCGCCTATGCTGCCGCTGGCAAGCCTGAGGTGGCTAAGCAGTTGGCCTCTACCAAATGGCAGGATGATTTCCGATACGACTGGTGCGGTTACACCTACGGCAGCGATCTGCGCGACCGGGCCCTGTTGCTCGAAACATACACCATCATGGGCGATAACGCCCGGGCGCAGGCCATGGTGCAGTACCTCAGCGACGAGATGAACAGACAAGAAGGGAGCTGGCAGTGGAACACCCAGAGTTTGGCGACCACTTTGCGCGCGTTTTCCAAGTACGCCACCAAAAACTTTGGCGGCAGCGGGGCGGCTTACACCTACCGCGTGGGCAATGCCGGCGAAAAAACAGGCGACGGATCAAAGCCCGTCTCGGCTGTAAACTTCACCGAACAGGCATTTAACGCCGGTCAAGTGAGTGTAAAAAACAAAGGCAACGCCAAACTGTACGCCCGTATGGTATTGAGCGGGCAACCGGTGGCCGGCGCGGAAGTGCCTCAAAGTGAAAACCTGACCATCAGCATCCGATATACCGACACCAAAGGAAACGCCATTGACCCGGCGCGTTTGCAACAGGGTGCCGATTTTGTGGCCGAGGTCAGCATCGCCCGCAAGAGTGCTTTCGGTTTTCCTTTTACCGAACTGGCGCTCACCCAGGTGTTCCCCTCCGGATGGGAAATCATGAATGCCCGCATGGGCGACTTCCAGCAGGGTCCGGCCAGCCCGGTGGATTACCAGGATGTGCGCGACGACCGGGTGTACACGTATTTCGACTTGCCCACGCAAAAGGACAAGCGCGTGTACCGCATTTACCTCAACGCTGCGTATGCCGGCCGATACTACCTGCCCGCCGTCAATTGCCAGGCCATGTACGACAGCCGGATTCGAGCCGGTGCGCCGGGTAAATGGGTGGAGGTAATCTGATGCGGAAACTGTTTTTTGAAGCTATTGCTCGCTCTAAGTGCCTAAAAAAGCATAGATAGAGCGAGCAATAGCTTTTGAATGCTCGCTTTATCTATCTATCTTTGTGGGTATGAAGCGAGCAATAAAACACCATCTCATGCTGGTTGGAAGGGAAAAGGAGATTAATACCCTACAATCGTTACTGATTTCCGATGAATCTGAATTGGTTTCGGTTATTGGCCGGCGCCGGGTTGGAAAAACATTTTTGGTGCAATCTGTTTACGCCGAACGCATTGCGTTTGAGATTACTGGTATTCAACATGCGTCTTTAAAAGAACAGTTAGAGCATTTTTCCATCGTGCTGAGCCTTGCTGCCAAATCCAATCTTCCTTTAGAAAAACCCAAGTCATGGTTAGAGGCATTTCGAATGCTCATATTGTATTTAGAAAATACTTCAGGCGCTGACAAAAGAGTTGTTTTTTTTGATGAAATGCCTTGGTTGGCTACACACCGCTCTGGGTTTCTTAATGCATTCGGTTTTTTTTGGAATAGTTGGGCAGTAAAAAATAATATTGTGGTTGTAATATGTGGTTCAGCTGCTTCCTGGATGATCCAAAAAGTTGTTCACCATAAGGGTGGCCTGTACAATCGAATCACCAAACGCATACAGCTTCAGCCTTTTTCACTGCACGAAACAGAACTGTTCCTGCAAAAAAAAGGGTTGAAGTTTAACAGGGCTCAAATTGCCGAACTGTATATGGCATTTGGCGGCATTCCACATTATCTAAAAGAAATTCAACAGGGGGAAAGTGTTTCTCAAAACATCGATCGCATCTGTTTTGAGTCAGGAGGAATACTACACGATGAGTTTGATCAACTTTACCCCTCCCTTTTTGACCAGTCCGATAACCACATTGCCGTTGTTCGGGCTCTATCGACGACATGGTCTGGTCTAACCCGATCTGAAATCATCCGTATATCCAAATTGACGAACGGGGGAGGGCTGACAAAAACCATTGAAGAATTGATGTATTCGGGGTTTATCACGGAGTACCTTCCATTTGGTCGTATAAAAAGAGAAATGGTTTACCGTCTAACCGATGAGTATTCTCTATTTTACCTGAAATTCATCGAAACCATGCGAAAAGAAGGGGCAGGCATTTGGAAGAGCTTTTACCTTTCGCCAGCGTATCGCGCCTGGAGTGGATATGCTTTTGAAAGTATTTGCCTGAAACACTTGCCTGAAATTAAAAAAGCATTGGGCATTTCGGGTATTTTTTCATCTTCATCGGCATTTTACCACAAAGGGACAGACGGAATGGAGGGTTGTCAAATAGACTTGTTGATAGACAGGGAAGATCGTGTAATCAACTTGTGTGAAATCAAGTGGGCCGCATCGGAATTCATTATTTCTAAGTCTTATGCAGAAGCACTGAGAAAAAAATTGGGGTTGTTCACTTATTACTCAAAAACGAAAAAGCAGGTATTTCTAACGTTTATCAGCACTTATGGCTTATTGCCCAACGAACACAGTACGGGCATTGTGGATAATAACATTACGCTAAACGATCTTTTTTCAGGTGTTTAGCGTAAAAAAATGTTTTCCGGGATTTCAAACGGCGTTACTACCCTCCCGGCGTACTACAAACCACCACCACTGATTCCCGCTTCATCTCTGTGCCCCACATGTCCTGCGGCGGTTCCATGAGTTCGTCTACCAGGTCTACTTTCAGTTGGTTGTGTTGAAGCAAGGCCGCCAGTTCCGCTATGTCGTATAAAGTGAATCCGTAATTGGTCATGGGATATTGCGCCATGATGTGTTTGGGGCGAAAGCCGATCATCAACTGTCCGTTGGGTGTCAGTACCCGTTTGAGTTCGGTGAGTACATTTGCGGGATTTTCCCAGAAATACAACGTGTTTACGGTGAATATTTTATTAAAGGTGTGGTCGGCGAAAGGCATTTTTTCAACATCGCCATGCACGAAGGCGGCCCTGCCCGACAGTACAAATGCCGCATTGATTCGGTTGGCCTCCTCCACCATGATGTCGGAATAATCGCAGCCCACATACCGGATAGCGGGGTCAATTTCCATGATTTCGCTGACGAAATGCCCGTTGCCCATGCCGATTTCGAGGATGTAGTCGCCCGCTACCGGATTCAGTACGCGCAAGGCATTTCTGTTCATGCGTTCATTGCCTTCGTTCATGCGGAGGCCGGTTTTTACACCCCACTCGCCCTCTGGTTTGCGGAGTTGTGCTGCAACTAATTTAATTTCTTCTTCGGTGGGCGTATTGTCTTGAAGGTGTTTATCTTTCATGTTTTACAGTGTTTTAAGTGTTGGGGTTTTGTTGTTTTGTTCCATGATGTTCATGCCACCGCTGCCATAGCCTGCAGCACCCAGCATGACGGTCTTGGCATTGAGCACGAGGTAAACCGGCACCTGCTCCATCAGGGTACGCAGGCGGCCCACTTCAAAAAAGTGTTCTTCAAACACGTCGGTAAGTTCATCGCTCCAGATTTTGGGCGGAATGCCACCGCAGATGTAAATGCCGCCGGTGGCGTTGAGTTTTAGGGCAAGATCAGAGGCTTCAATGGCGAGGTATTTGACAAAAAGGCGATGGGTTTCGCGGCACACCGGGATGTATTCCTGCGTGCCGAGTCCGATGGCTGCTGCCGGATCCATGCTGTTCATTTGGGCGAGCAGGGGGTCGGGAATTTCTCGTTTTTTGACGTCGCGCAGAAAGCTGAAAATATTCACCATGCCGGGGCCGGAGAGCACGCGCTCCCAGCTGACGCGACCGAATTGTTGTTGAAGGTATTGTTGCAGCTCCCAGTCGAGCGGGCTGCGGGGAGCAAAGTCAGTGTGCCCGCCTTCACCGGCAAACGGGTGGAGGGCCTTGCCATCCCAAAACAATCCGGCTTCGCCCAGGCCAGTACCGGGTGCGATGATGCCGCAGTTGCCTTGTCGTTCGGGGTTGCCCATGTGGATGTTGAGCAGGTCACTGGGGCCCAACAATCCGAGTCCGTAGGCGCCGGACTCAAGGTCGTTGATCAGGTACACTTCCGGGATAGAGAGTTCCTGACTCAGCTGTCGGGTATCTATGAGCCAGTGCAGGTTGGTGGCCTGGGCGCGGCCATCCTGAACCGGGCCGGCAAAGGCGATGCTCAGGCAGGCTGGCGGTGCTTTTTCGGCTAAAAAAAGGCGAATGATGTCCGACAAGGAAGCATGTCCTTTGGAAGGATAAATGGCCTCGTTCAACATTTCTAATGCACGCCCTTTCACCAAAAACAGCGCGAGGTGTGTTTTAGTACCACCCACATCCGCTGCCAACAACGTGGTTTCGTCGATTAAGGTTTTGCGCTCGGGGAACGCGATGGGGACAATAGGGTGTTGCATACGCCAAACATTTTTTTCAGGCACGAATATAATTCTTAACCGATCGAACTGGCGAAAGAACTTTTTTTGGAAAATTTTCAACAGAAAATAAGCCATGGATTGGGAAGGCTGCCGTACTTTAGGGGCGCAAACTAATCGCTTATCTACATGAAATCCACACCGATCACATTGCTGTATTTATCACTCCTGTTGCTGAGCGCCCACGCCTGCCGACAAACTGCCGAAAAAGCCCAGGAACAGGCCATTGAAAGCGCCATCGAAAACCAAAGCGGCGGTAAAGCCGACGTGGACATCAACGAGGGCAACATCAACATCGAAAGCGATGAGGGTTCGTTTTCCATGAAAACCGGCGCCAATACCTGGCCCGCCGAGATCCCTTCCATCGTCACTCAACCTGCCGGAGGCGTTATCTCCGGGGTCATGAGTGCCGAAACGGACGAGGGCAACACCTGGTCGGTGCAATACTCCGGTATTGCCGATGGCGAATTGGATCGTTATCGCGGGGATCTAAAGACCCAAGGCTTCAAAACCAGCATCATGAAATCCGATGATGGTGGCGTAGTGACGGGTGAAAAAGACAATTTGACCGTAGCGCTCACCCTGGGTGGTGAAAATGGCACATTGATGGTGGTAGAGAAGAAGCAGTAAATGCTCGAGTTTTTTGAAAACCGCCTGCTCAAAATGCAGCGCCACTACGGCAAATGGGCGCGCCGACAAGGCGTTTCCTGTTATCGGGTGTACGACAACGACCTGCCGGAATTCCCCTTTGCTGTAGACCTGTACGAAGACGTGGTGCACCTCAGCGAATACGCGCGCAACCACGGCATGGAGCCCGACGAGCACGCTGCCTGGTTGGATGCCTGCCTGCAAACGGTTTCAAAGGTGTTCGATATCCACCCCGGCCGCATTTACCTCAAATTCAGGCAACGCCAAAAAGGCCTGCAGCAATACGAACGGTTCAACCGGATCGGTGCCGAGTACATCGTGCGCGAAAACGGCCTGCGTTTTTACATCAATCCGGCCGACTATTTGGACACCGGCCTGTTTCTCGACCACCGCAACACGCGCCAGACGGTGCGCTTGGCCGCCCAGGGCAAACGCGTGCTCAATCTTTTTGCGTACACTGGATCCTTCAGCGTGTATGCCGCTGCAGGGGGAGCATCGAACACCACGACGATAGACCTCTCAAACACCTACCTGCAATGGGCCGACCGCAATTTGGCCCTCAACGGTTTCTCAGGGCCCGAACACCGGCTGTTGCAAGCCGACGTACTCACCTGGCTCCGTGAACCCACCACCGAACGCTGGGATCTGGCCGTGGTGGACCCGCCTACTTTTTCCAACAGCAAACGCATGGACGACGTGCTCGACGTGCAGCGCGACCACGCATGGATACTCAACCGCGTGCTGGAGCGCATGTCGGCTGGAGGTCAGGTGTATTTTTCCACCAATTTCAGGAAATTCAAGTTAGACGCCGAGGCCATCAAGGCCAAGAACATCAGTGATACCAGCCGACAGACGGTGCCGGAGGATTTTCGAAACAAACGGATTCACCAGAGTTTTGTGCTTTTCACCTAAGCAGCCACCTTCAACCATTGAAGAATGGCTTTGGCGGGCCTGTCGGCGCTGGTGATGAACACATCGTGAACCTCGCCCAGGGCAAAGGCAATGTAGTCGCCCTCACGCATGTGCACGCTGCGGGTATGTCCGTTTTCATCCTTGATGACACATTCGCAACTGCCTTCGAGGAGCACAAAGCTCTCCAGCACGTCGTGGTGCACCTCTTCGGGTACAAATTCGCGGACGAAAGCGACAAAGATATCAGCCGTCTCGTCGTTCCGAATCGGGTGCAAATGGATGTTCTCCAAATCATCCGGGGGCAGGATGTGGGCGGTTGCGTTTTGCCAGCTGAGCCAGTTGGATTCGGGGGTCAGCAGGGGCGGGTGCTGCATGTCTATCACGGGTGCCGCTTGCTGTTGTTTGATCAGTTGGGCAATGTTGCCCAGAATGCGATCGCGGAGGCCTGGGGCTGGCTCCAGCGCATGCGCTTCTGCAAATGCCAACAAGGCGTCCTCGGTGTGTCCAATGGCGTCGGTATTCGGCTCCTGGCCATTTTCTTCAGTTAACCAGGCTCGGATAAGGTCAGTCGTAATGTCGGGTTTTCGATGCACTGTTGCGGGTATTATATCAAATCAAAAGCTGTGCGCAGTTCGCGCAGGGCCATGCGTGTTCTTGTTTTCACGGTTCCTAGCGGGAGGTTGAACTTGTCGGCTATTTCCTGTTGGGTATACCCTTCAAAATACATCCACAAAATGATCTCGCGGTAGGGTGCGGACACCTTTTGCACGAGTTCACGCAGCCCGATGGTGTCTATGCTGTTTTCTGCCTGAGCGGGTTCCCGGGAACTGTTGGTTACCTGATCGATGCGTTGGTGTTTTTGGCGTTCGGCGTACATGCGGGAGCGCAGAAAGTCGATGGCGGTGTTGCGCGCAATGTTGAGCAGCCAGGTGCTGAGTTTGCCTCTTGTTGCATCATAAGAATCAATGAACCTCCATACCTTTACGAAACAATCCTGCAAAAGGTTTTCGGCGTCGGCCAATTCGGGCACAATCTTGTGGATTACACCCAACATCATGCCAGCATATCGATCGTATAAATGAGCAAACGCGTCCTGGTCGCCTTGTTGAAGGTGGTGGATAAAAATACTTTCATCGGCTTGCAGGTGTTCGATCTGTATGGGCATGCACTTTGCTTGGTTCTTATCGAATGCGGCGGCAAAGTTGCGCCATTTTTCCGGCATTCCGGCATCAGCAGTTGAAAAATGATCTGTGGGCCTATCGAGGCTTGACCATCAATTTTTCGGTCAACCAGCCTCTGTTGGTTTCCAAACGGAGCAAATACAAACCTCCGGGCACTTCTTTTAGCTCGATTTCCATAGCGTTTCCGGCAGCCTCAAACGCCATGGCGCATTTGCCCAGCATGTCGTATAGTTGTACCTGGCGAAGTTCCGCGTCTTCCACTTGTACCCAAACCCGGTCGTTTGCCGGATTAGGATACACCAGTACCGACGCAATATCGATCGGGTTATTGGAGCCA
>JBMOHO010000093.1:0-12132 GCA_049317805.1 Saprospiraceae bacterium | reverse complement strand
ATCCTGGCCTCAGAGGAAGCGGTGCAAAAATACGGCCTCAAGCCCATCGCTAAAATTCGGGGTTTTGCCGACGCCGAACAAGAGCCCGAGTGGTTCACCACTACACCCACCATCGCGGCGCCAAAAGCGCTGAAAATGGCCGGGCTGGAAAAATCGGACATCGACTATTTTGAAGTGAACGAGGCTTTCTCCGTGGTGGCGCTGGCTTTTGAACACGTCATGGAGATAGACCACGCCCGTACCAACATCAATGGAGGCGCGGTATCACTGGGTCACCCACTCGGTGCTTCCGGCGCACGCATTGTGACTACGCTCAACCATGTGTTGCAGCAGCAGGATGCTACCCTTGGCCTGGCGGCTATTTGCAACGGGGGTGGTGGCGCTACGGCGCTGGTGATTGAGCGGGTGTCGTAATTGGAGGACAGCGGAGTAAAACAATAAAACAAGCGTCAGCAATGGTTGTGCCAGAGCGTGTGGCTTTTGGTGGTGGTTGTCACTGGTGTACCGAAGCGGTGTTTGCCTCGTTGCGCGGGGTGGTATTGGTAGAGCAGGGCTGGGTGTCGTCTGAAGGAATGGGTTTTTCGGAGGCCGTGGTGGTTCATTTTGATCCGGCACAGATGCCTTTGCGCGATTTGGTAGATGTGCACTTGCACACGCACAGTGCTTCGTCTGCGCATGGGATGCGGGGCAAATACCGTTCAGCGGTGTATTGTTTTTCAGAAAATCAGCTTTTGGAGGTGGCTTTGTTGTTGTGCCAGGCTCAAGAGCAATTTGATAAGCCGTTGGTTACGCGTGCCTTACCTTTTGAGGCGTTCAAGCCTTCGCCGGAGCAGTATCGGCAGTATTATTTCAAAAATCCGCAGAAGCCGTTTTGTGAGCGGTGGATTGGACCCAAGTTGCGGGTATTGCAGGAGCGGTATGCGATGTACGTTAAAACAGCATAAATCGGAACGAAAAGTCTTCTAAAAACCGTTCATTATCAAGGTAATTTACCCATCTTTCAAATGAATGCCTACGTCCGATCTTCATGTCGGGATGGTTGAATTTAAATATTTTGATGGTCTCTTCAGCGTGTTGTTGATCGGAATAGGATGCTGCTGGATTAGGTTCTAACTCATGTAGGTTGTAGTTGTATACAAAAAAACGTTCAAATGAATAGGATATATCATCCGGTCGAAGCATAAGAACTGAAAATTGCTCACGTTTAGCCATCTGGCAATGCGCGCATGCAAAGTACAGGTTGCTCCATTGGTAGGCTAAATGATAGAATGAAGGGTTGCCTTTCGGACAAAAATGATCGATAGTTTGATCACCTAAACGCAGTGGAAAGGCGTCACAATAAGAACAATGTTCCTGGGTTTGACCTTTTAGAATTGGAAGTAAAAGGTGATTAACTTGTTGATTGTGGTGTTTATACCATAAAAAAACAGCAGAATTGTTTCTCGTCTTTTTTTGAGTCCATTGGCGATTCCAGCGTTGTGCGTGTTCCGCCAAAAAGGCAGGTTCTTCAAGTCGAACAAAGGGTTTCATGACTTCCAGTGGCTTGCTGAACCTTAGAACTAAAGATGGAGTTGCAGATTCATACGACGGTTGATCTGCCTAAGTTCCATTTCTATGATCTGTCGAATTTCCTCACTTTGATCGGCCAGTAATCTGCCCGCTTCAACGATTGATTCGTATGCAGAGCCATTTGATCCTTTGAGTATATCATTTCTCAACGAATAAAAATCCTGGAGTTGCTTGTCAGCACCCAATCCGTATTCAGAGTTAACATCAAATACCTCTTCAAGCCAATAACGATAACTTTTTGCATCTTCAGAGCGCATAGGATAACCATCTGACAAATAACTTTTCCCGTTGTTTCTAACGAGTTTGTGAATCCAGGCGCCATCGACCGAACCAACAATAAAAGGAGAATGGGTACTGACTATGATTTGTGCATTCGGGAAGAGGCCCTGAACGGCAGGTAATATTTTCCGCTGCCATGCTGGATGCATGTGTATCTCAATTTCGTCTAAAAAAAGTATAAAATTTCGTTCAAATACTGGAATATCATTCTCCCATTTTACGCGGTCCATGCGCATCAGTAAATCTGCTAACCAAGATAAGATGCTTTTTAGTCCATCTGGCAATTGATCGAATGCCAGTCGCTCACCGTCAATGTCCACTTTTACAGCATATGGCTTGGTTTCCAACGTGAAGGAGAGTGGTTTGTTGATGATGCCACTGATTGCTTCTTCCAAATCTCGTATGGCTTGGCGTCGTTGTTGAGCTTCTTCGTACGCTTTTTGTACTAACGCTATGGCTTCAGCAGAAATGGTATTCGCTATCCATTGAAGAATCAGGTTGGGGTTGGCGGTTTTTTGAAAATCAAGGGCAGTAGAAAAAGGGTGCTCATCTATTTCCTTAATGCCGTTTATTCCGACAGTGGATACTTTTCGATAGCCGGAATAAGCAAAAAATGCCTTTGAAGAGCTGGCGGAAGCATCGTGGGCATTTGATTTAAAATTAAAAAGTATGTTCGGTGTAGAGTGTTCTTCTTTGCCGTCTTTCATATTCCTTAAGTAGCTTAATTTGTGATGTTCAATTTCGCCGATATCCAACAAATCTCCGCTTCGATTATCAAAATAAATCGAAGTGGATACAATTAAATCTTGCTTAAACTTATAATACAACTTGCTTGTATGAGCTCCTTTGGTATCAATTAAATTGGCCATTATTTCTAAAATGGTGGTTTTGCCAGTGCCATTTTCCCCGGTCAATATGTGTATTTCAGCTTTGCGTTCCGTCCCTGCGGGTTTATTTGGGAATTCAAGGGTCAAATCCTCAAAAGGGCCGATGTTGTCTATTTCCAGTTTTGCAATGCGCATTGGTTGCATGCCTGTTTGTTTGTTGCAAATTTAAACTTTTTTTGCTTACACCAACTTTTCCCGTGCAAAAAGTATAAAATCGCTGGCAAACGGCTCGCCACCGACCTGGCGCACTGCAGCCACTATTTGTCCCCGATGGTGGGTGGTGTGGTTGGCCACGTGGAAAAGGATGTCGCGCACGCTGTTTTCGAACGTTTGGCCTTTGGTGTTCGTGTAGCGGATCAAATTGCTCAGGTCAACTGCATCCAGTATTTCCAGCGTGGTTTGGTGGTTCTGAAGTTCCATTGCCCGACAAACGTCGAAAGCATGCTCTTGAAACACCCCATTTGGCGCTTCCCCAAGGATGCGGGCATTCCATATTTGGTGTGCATTGAAAATGTGGCTAAGCAGTCCGACCGTTTGGGCAGGGATCAATGCCTCATGCTGCTCAACGAGGTTGATGAGCAGGGGGCTGAAGTGGTGGTGGTAGAAGAACAGGTCGCGCAGGAAGGATTGCATGTTATTGGATTTTTTTTGCAAAAATAGCGCTGTCCCGGTAGTTACTCGGTCGGTAATGGCAACTTATGTTGGCGCAAAAAAGACAGCCGATCCCAATAACCACGCTGAAACACGATTTTATCCCCTTCGAACTGGAAAAAGCCGCAACCCCGCAGCCCCAACGGATCGGACCACTCCAGCATGCCCCATTGGCCGTCTTCGAAGATGTTTTCAACGACGCAAACCATTTTGGCCAACGAGAATTCGTGTACAAACATTTGATGGATGGCGGCTTTGCCCACTACTGGGTTGGTGTTCACCTGGTGGTTTACGGCGTGTTCGGCGTAAAACTCGGCAAGGGCGTCCGGATCGGCCGTGTTGAAGGTGTCGACCCAGCTTTGAAGTAAGGATTTAGGTGACATGGTGTGGGGTCGTTAAGGTATACATGCACAAAATTACGGTTTAAGGGCAAATTATCCAACAACAAGAGCGATCCGATGGCTGCGAGCCATCGGATCGTTTTACAACAGTTCACGTATTAAAATATAAAGGTTCCAGGGTGATCACTTTTTGACGGATTCGGGATTAAGATAAAGACCGCATACAATTCACTTCACCATAAATTTTTTTAAATGAAAGCAAGGAATTTTTTCCTGTTTGCGTTGGCGCTCTCGTCGACAATTTCTCTCCACGCCCAAACGGCTGTGACGGCTTCAGGCGTGAAATACACCACCATCAAACCCGGAACCGGAGTGAGCCCAATAACAGGGCAAGAAGTCTTTACCCAGGTGGATGTGTTGGATAAGGACGGCAAGACTGTTTTTTCCACAAAAGAACTTGGTACGCCCATGCACACCCAGTTGGGTAAAGAAACCGATTCGGAAGCAAAAGCGTACGTTGAACTCATGGCAAAACTGAAAAAAGGCGGCATATATCGCGTGGAAATGCCCACGAGCATCATAAGCGAGAAAAATCCGTTCAAAAACGACGCGGTTGGCAATTTCCTGGTCATGAACATTGAATTGCTTGAAGTGACGAACGCCCTCCCGTCGGGAACCGATGTGGTCGTTGACGTCGCCAGAACCCAAGGCGCTGTTGCAGCTAAAGCCAAGTTTGCCGAGTTGCAAAAAAGCAATCGGCGAGGGGGCAGGGGAGGGGCCAATGGACCCAATCCGGTACCTCCGCCAGGCAATCCAGCCAAGCAGTCAAGCAATCCGGCCAGTTACACGTTCATCGAATGGGATGTAAATGCCGCCGGGTACTACCTGCTGCAAGACAAGAAATTGGACGAAGCCATTGAACTGTTCAAAATAAACACGGAGTTGTATCCAAAATCGTGGAATGCGTACGACAGCTTAGGCGACGGCTACTTGGCCAAAGGCGACAAAACCAATGCCAAGACCAGTTTTCAAAAAGCCCTGCAACTGAATCCGAAATACACGGCCAGCAAAGAAAAACTGGATAAGCTGTAGTTCATCCAACTTTTGCGGTTTTACATTTTGCGGTTTTGCGGTTTTACATTTTAATTTTTTATTTTTTTAAATTAAAAAAATTAAAGTTGTTTAAACCGCAAAACCGCAAAATGTAAAACCGCAAAACCGCAAAAGTTTTGGAAAAGTAAAAAGGCGGATTTTATTCGCATATCTCCCCAATCCACTTCTGGTCAATTTTCCCGGCTTCATCAATGTGAAAAACAGCGCCGATGGTGCAGCCATTGGGCCCGGTAGATTCAATGATGTACCGGTAATCGAACCCCATGTCAATCGGTTCGCCCAGCACCGAGCGCACCAGCGCGGTATCTGCACCTAATTTTATCTTGTTAACCACCTGTTGCAGGCTGGTGTAATCCTGGTGCTGTTGGTAATGTCGGCCGCTGTTGAAGACGCTCTTTCCGGGTGCGCAGGACATGAAGAGTACAGCAAACAAAAGTTTTTTCATGCGCATCAGGGTTTTCCAAGCAAACGGAACATGTTGCGCTTGTATGCCTCCACGCCTGGCTGATCAAACGGGTTGACAGCGAGCAAATAGCCACTCACTGCACAGGCCTTTTCAAAAAAGTAAAACAACTGACCTGCATAATAAGGTGTAATTTCCGGAATGCGCAGCACCAGGTTGGGCACACCGCCATCGGTATGGGCCATGAGGGTGCCTTCCGCAGCTTTTTTGTTGATGTAGTCCAAGCTTTTTCCGGCGAGGTAATTCAGGCCATCGAGGTCATCGGCCTCCGGTGCTACGACAAGGTCGAGTTCGGGTTGGGTAATTTCCAGCATGGTTTCGAACAGGTCACGGCGGCCCTCCTGGATGTATTGGCCCAGCGAGTGCAGGTCGCAGGTAAAATTGGCGGAGGCAGGGAAAATGCCTTTGCCTTCCTTGCCTTCGCTTTCTCCAAAGAGCTGTTTCCACCATTCCGCTATGTATTGCAGACGGGGTTCGAAGTTGACCAGCAGTTCTATGTTTTTGCCTTTGCGCAGCAGTATGTTGCGTGCGGCGGCGTAACGGTAGCAATCGTTGGTGGCAAAGGGCAGGCTGTATTGTTTCATGGCGTCGGCGGCACCACGCATGAGCTGGTCAATGTCGATGCCAGCGGCGGCGATGGGCAAGAGGCCAACGGCGGTGAGCACGGAAAAGCGTCCGCCTACGTCATCGGGCACCACAAAAGTGTCGTATCCTTCGCGTTGTGCGAGGGTTTTCAAGGCACCTTTCGACTTGTCGGTGACGGCATAAATGCGCGTTTTAGCGCCTTGTTTGCCGTATTTTTCTTCAAGCAGTTGTTTAAACAGGCGAAAGGCAATGGCCGGCTCGGTGGTGGTGCCGCTTTTGGAGATGACGACCACGGCGTAGTCGCGGTTGTCGATCACATCAATCAGGTGGCGCAGGTAAGTGCCGCTGAGGTTGGTGCCGGCAAAATAGATTTCCGGCGTTTTGTTCCGCTGTTTTTTATTTAAGTTGTTGTAAAAGCTGTGTCCGCAGCATTCCAATGCGGCTTTTGCGCCTAAGTAAGAACCGCCGATGCCAATGACGATGAGCACGTCGGCGTCTTTTTGGATGCGTTTGGCGGCAGCTTTAATGCGTTTGAACTCCACTTTGTCGTAAGCACGGGGGAGGCCAAGCCAGCCGGTGAATTCAGCGCCCGGGCCTTTGCGGGATTCCAGGAGCTTTGCGGCAGCAGTAGTTGCCGGTTCCAGGCGGTTTAGCTCGTCGGCGCTCATAAACTGCGCCACACGGGAGAGGTCGAGGGTAATAAAAGGCATAGGGTTTAATGTTTTAACCGCGAAGGGGCATTCATCAGATTTTGGCGAGTTCGGCTTTGAGGAAGTCAATGACTTTGATCTCCGTTGGATCTACGCCCCGTTTTTCGGCTAAGTAAAAAGACATCCAGTCGCCCAAATGCACGAGGTAAAACGCCTGTTCGATGGCCGATTTGCCTTTTGACCACACTTCAACAGCGGTACTGGTGTGTTGAGCGACAATGTTTTTGTTGATGTCAATTCTGGTAGCCGTGCGGTCAAAGTCGTTGTGGTTGCGGAGCCATACGACGGCAATGTCGGGACGTTGGTCGCGCCAACCCACCAATTCGTTGTGGTTCATTTCGGGCACCACATGGTGCCAGCACAGCATTTTGGCGTTCTCGTTGATTTGCTGGCGCCAGCGCACGGCTACGGCTTCCATGTGGTCGGGGGCATACAGCACAGGGGTGTGTGCGTAAAGCTGTCCAGCGAGTTTCTGCGCTTTTTTGCGGATGTCGGCCGATTGGCTGTTGAGCAATTTGACGCTGTTTTTGACCTGTGTAAAATGCGTCAGGGGAATGAGTTTAGCTGCCCGCAACACCCCTAATTGGGCCACGATGGAGTAACCCATGCAGGCGCGCGGACTGCTCCAGCCGCCGGGCAGCAACACGTGGTCACACCCATATTGTTTGGCTAATTCAATGAGTTTGCCGCCAGAGGAGATGCATACCACTTTGGCACCTGCCGCGCGCAGTTGTTCAAAGGCGCTGAGGGTTTCTTCTGTGTTGCCGCTGTAAGAGGAACAAATGGCTAGGGTATGCTTGTTGATCCAATTGGGTGTTTGGTAGCCTTTACCCACGGTGATGGGCAGTTTGCAAGTGTTTCGGGTGAAATCCTGCACAAAATTACCACCTATGCCACTTCCCCCCAGGCCAGAGATGTACACGCTGCGCAAGGGTGCTTCGTGCTTTTGCAGGCTGATGTGTTGGGCAATGCCCAATGCTTCTTCGAGTTGGGCCGGAAAGGCCGCGATCATGTGGTCCATTCAGAAAAATTTCGCTGGGTTATAACAAAGGGTAAAGCTATGCATATTTCCCGATGACAATGGTTACTGGGATTGGCGGGCAGTAGACTTTTACAGGTTTTTTAAAGATTTTGGGAACCGCAAAACCGTTTAGGGTTTTCATTGTATCTTTCCACCGGCAAAAAAAACCGGTTTTATGCGCCTGATCATACTGCTCCTGTCCCTTTTTCCTACTGTCCTTTCTGCCCAAATTGCCGACGACTTCACCGACGGCGACTTCACCAACAATCCTGTTTGGACTGGCACAACGGCCAGTTTCATCGTCAATGCGGCATCTGAATTGCAACTAAACGCACCCGCGGCAGGCAACGCTGTTTTGGCGGTACAAGGTACGCTGGAAGACAGCCTGCGCTGGCGCTTCAACCTTCGTATGCCTTTTGCTCCTTCTGCCACCAACAAGGTGCGCATTTACCTGCAATCGAATCAGGCCGATTTATTCAACGGCAACGGCTATTTCCTCGAAATAGGCGAAAACGGCACGGCCGACGCGCTGCGCCTGTTTCGCCAGGATGGCGGCACCGCTACCCCGATTGCCGCTGGCGTTGCCGGCGCATTGGCCAATTCGGTGGACGTGCAGGTATTTGTAAAACGCAGCGCCACCGGGGTTTGGACAGCAGAAATGAGTACGGCTGGCGGTGCTCCGGTTGCGCAATTTCAAGCTACAGACGCTACTTATAAGGGTGGCGCAGGCTTGTTTTTCGGCTTCTATTGCGTGTTTACCGCCTCCCGCGTCGACCAGTTTTTTTTCGACAATGTGCTCATCGAAGAAGATTTGCCGGATGCCCAGCCCCCCCTGTTGCTGAGTGCCCAGGCCTTGAGCGCAAATGCAGTTGAACTGGTCTTCAATGAAGCCCTTGATCCGGTCAGCAGTCAAAATACAACGCTCTACAACATTTCCGGCATTGGCGCTCCTTCCACCGCTGTGTTGCAGCCCGACGCTTTAACGGTGCAACTGCAATTGGCCAATCCCTTGAGCAGCGGCCAGAACTATACGGTGACGGCTACACAAATACAAGACTTGCTGGGCAATGCCTTGCCTGCACAACAACAGTCCTTTTTCTTCTTTCAGCCTGATCAGGCGGAACTGTACGACGTACTGGTGAACGAATTCATGTCGGACCCCACACCCGCAGCAGGCTTGCCGGAAGTGGAATGGGTGGAACTGTACAACCGCTCCACCAAGTTCATCAACGCCAACAGCCTGACCTTGCGCGATGCGACCAGCGCGCCCATTCCCCTGCCCGATTATGTGATGGCCCCGGGTACCTATACGGTGTTCAGCACAGCTTCCGGCGCTGCAGCTTTAGCACCGTTTGCCGCCGATACGGTGCTGGCCATTGCCATGCCATCGCTCAACAACGACGCCGACAACATCATAATCGAGCGCAAAAACGATGGTGCCCGCGTAGACCGCATCGCTTTTACCCTTGCCTGGCACACAGATTCGCTCAAACGGGACGGAGGCTGGACGCTGGAGCGCATCAACCCCAATCTGGTGTGCAAAGGTGCTGACAACTGGCAGTCGAGCCCCGCATTGACCGGCGGTACACCCGGCGCCGCGAATGCTTCGTTGGACAATTCGCCCGACACCACCGCCCCTCAATTGCTGGAGGCGTTCACAAATGGTCCGCAAGAACTCCTGCTTCAATTTTCGGAAGCCCTTGACGCGGCCAGTGCCGAAAATACGGCTGCTTATACCTTTACACCCGGCATTGGGGTAGGGGAGGCGTCCATTGATCCGGACAACCTGTCGCAGGTAACCCTCACCCTTTCCTCGCCCCTGCAAACCGGACAGTTCTACCAACTCAGTGTGTCCAACAGCGTAGAAGATTGCAGCGGAAACGGCGTCGCGGGTGCGTCGGTCAGTGTGGTGTTGCTCGATGTCCCTGCGTTGTTTGACGTGGTGGTGACCGAAATCATGTCAGATCCCGGACCCAATGTGGGTCTTCCTGAATTTGAATGGATTGAGTTGTATAACCGCTCCAGCAAACTGATTAACCTCAGTTCGATGACCTTGCGCGACGAAACGGCCGATGCCGTTCAATTGCCCAACTACCTGCTGGCACCGGGCAAATACGTGACGCTCACTTCGCCAGCTGGCGTAGCAGGGCTTACCGGATTTGCAGAAAACCTGCTGGCTACCGACTTGCCCTCGCTCAACAACACGGCCGATCTGATTATCCTGGAGCGCGTGGCCGACCTGGCCCGCATCGAGCGGGTATCGTACAGCATCAGTTGGCACGCCGAAACAGACAAACGAGACGGCGGCTGGTCCCTGGAACGCATTAATCCGGAGCTGCCTTGTTTGGGCCGCGAAAACTGGCAGTCTTGTTTGTCATTGCCCGGTGGCACCCCGGGCAGGCAAAATACGTCGTATGCCGTGACGCCCGATCAAACACAGCCCTTGCTGCTCAATGCCTTTCCAACCGATGCGCAAACGCTGGAGTTGCGTTTTTCAGAAGGCATGGATGGGGCTACACTGGCCAACCCGTCGGCTTTCAACATCAGTCCCGGCATCGGTGTGGGCGACGCAACGGCTGACGATATTGACCTGACGCTGGCGACTTTATTTTTGGACGCTCCTTTGCAGGCCGGTCAGTTGTACCAATTGCAACTGGCCAACAGCGTGCAGGATTGCAGCGGCAATTCGGTGGCTAACTCAACTGTTACCATTGGATTACCTACCAAACCCGATGCGTTAGACGTGGTGGTAAACGAGATCATGTTCAATCCGGCCAGCGGCGGCTCGCGGTACGTAGAGATGTACAACCGCAGCAATAAAACCTTCAACCTCAAGGAGTTTTACTTAGCCAACTTCTTTGGCGGTACAGACGTGAAACCCGTAGACGCGCAGCGCCTGTTTTTGCCTGAGCAATATGTGGTGTTGTGTGCCAATGCCGACGACATTCGGTCGCGGTTTGCCGGGATCGTGCCGGAAAATGTCGTGGAAATGGATTATCCTCGCATGGATGACAAAGTCGGGACAGCCACTTTGATCTGGACGGGGGCCGGACAAAGCGTGACCCTGGATTCCTTCGCGTATACTGAAGACTATCACAATGCGGTGTACAATGTTTCGGAGCGAGAAGGCGTGGCCCTGGAGCGCATTCGGGTGGATGGGCCTACCAATGTAGCCTCCAACTGGACTTCGGCCTCTCGGCTGGTAACCGGAGCGCCGGGCACTCCCACCTTGCCCAATTCACAGGCAGAACTCCCATTGGTACCCGGACAGGACGACCGTATTCGCCTGCTGACCAAACGCCTGTCGCCCGACGGCGACGGTTTTGAAGATTTTCTGGAAATCGCGTACGAATTGCCATCTACCGGATACAGCGGCGAGGCCATCATTTACGAGTCAGGTGGACAGGCCATCAAACACTTGCAGCGACAGGTGTTGTTGGGCAGCAGCGGGGCTTTGCGCTGGGACGGCGATACCGACGAAGGCGTGTTGGCGCGCCCGGGAATTTACATCCTATACTTCGAATTGTTCGATCAGCAAGGCAGCACAGAACGGATCAAAAAGACTTTTGCGTTGGTGCAGAAGTTTGATTAACAAGGGTTAATGTTTTTTTTCTAAAGCAGAAAAGACTAAAGATTCCAGAAACGCCTGGATATTTTGAACCCGCTTGTCATCTGCAAAATCAGTCAAACTCGGTAGATGTTCCATAAAAAAATGCTGGAAATGCGCCATCTCGATAAGGGTACTGGCCAATGAGCGCGGGTAAGGATAGCTTGGATTGTAGTCTGTAAACAACTCGGCCACCCGACTGCAGAGGTCTTTATACGGTTTAAAGAGTTTGACTTTGTTGATTTCATTCACTTCGCGGGTGAGATAGACTTTACTGCTTTCGGCAATAACGATGCCGTAAAGCGCCTGTTTATCAAACTCGGAGTCGTCGGGGCTGTCAGGGAGTTGGTGCACCAACAGTTCTATGATCCGCCGAATTTTCTCTTCCGAATTTTCAAGGTTTTGCAGTTGAAACACCACCAAATACTCCAGATAATTCCAGTACCAGGTTAGGATGTACAGGAGCAGGCGGTGTTTGTTTTCAAAATACCGGTACACACTGGCCTCCGTAGTGTGCATGGCGTCGGCTAGTTTCTTAAAAGTAAACTGCTCAAAACCAAGCTGGTGCATTAGAATAAGGCCTTTTCGGACGATGTTGCGGCCCAAGACGGTATCTTCAGGGTCGCGCAGAGCGAGTCTTTCACCTGCCTGTATGCGAATTTGAAAGGGCATGCTTAGAGTATTTAAAAGCAAAAGTAAGGGTTTGGAGCATCATGGTTTGCATATTGTATGAAAAAAAAAATATCAAAAAAATAAAGTAAAACTATTTAATTGAATAGGATTGTGATTTATATTTGCGCCGTCAATGGTCAGGATATCATGACATACATGTTATTCATGCCGGATTGTAAGGTAGTTACCCGGTCTCGTCCCGGCAAATGAGTCGGGACGTTTTTTTTTTAACTA
>JBMOHO010000092.1:0-12234 GCA_049317805.1 Saprospiraceae bacterium | reverse complement strand
GTCGGGTGGGGGTGTTTTCGGATTTGAATAACCTGAACGACATCACGCTGCATCCGGCCTATGCGACCATAACGGGCATCACACAGGATGAACTGATGGGTTCTTTTGAGGGGCGCATCCGAGACTTGGCTGCCGGAGCAAACCAGGAAGTGTTGTTGAACGACATCAAGACCTGGTACAACGGCTACAGTTGGGATGGCCGACAGTTTGTGTACAATCCGTTTTCGCTGTTGTCGTTTTTTAGTGCCGGCCAGTTTCAGAACTTCTGGTTTACCACGGGCACACCTACATTTTTGATCAAGCTGTTGAAAGAGCGGGATTTCGTCCAGTTGGAAAACCTTGTGGTGGATGCTTCGGTGTTTGAAAGCTACACGCTGGAAAACCTGGAGGCGCGCTCCCTGCTGTTTCAAACGGGGTATTTGACGATCAAATCGGTAGATGAATTTCAAATTTTCACGCTGGGGTATCCGAACAAGGAGGTGGAGGAATCGATGCTGCGCCACCTGTTTGGTTTGTACCGGCACGAAGAACCGTCCACTTCGGGGCCTACGGCCGTGCAATTGCGCCATGCGTTTTATGCCAACGACATAGAGCGGGTAATGGTGACGCTGAACAGCGTGTTTCAGTCGGTGCCACACCACATATTCATATCGGGCCGGGAGGCGTATTTTCACTCTTTGGTGTACCTGACTTTTAAGATGCTGGGCATGTACGCGCAAAGCGAAGTGAACACGGCCTCGGGCAGGGTAGACTGCGTGGTGCAAACGCCTACGCATGTGTACCTGCTGGAGTTCAAGTTGGATCACCCTGCAGCAGAGGGTTTGCAGCAGATCGTGGACAAAGATTATGCCGCGCCGTACAGGGCTTTGGGTAAAAAGGTGACGGGTGTGGGGGTGCGCTTTGGCAGTGCAGAGAAGCAGGTGGTGGAGTGGAAAAGCGCACCATTGTAATTGCTCCATGTTTTAGTCGTAAATTTGCGTCCTGATCAGGATTCAATGCCTTCCCCTCAAGTTTCACAGATATTGGAAGATGTGCTCGACGAGCGCATGCCCTTGTTGCCCCTTGGCGGCAAAGCCTTTGACCAGCTCCTGGCCAAAGGCTGGCGCGTATTGGGGTATTGCCTGTTGCGGCACAACTATACGGTGTGGGATGGCGAGTTGGTGCGCACCATTCCTCTGCGTATTCCACTGGAGCGCTTTGCCGCGTCGAAGCGCCAGCGTAAAATCTTGCGCCGCCACGCCGACCTGCGGGTGGTGAGCGGGCCCATAGAGCTGACACCGGAAAAAGCGGATTTGTACGAGCGCCACGCCACCCGGTTTCGCACCGGCGGATTCACCTCTATGCAAACGTTTTTAACCGACCAATCGGCTATGCTGCCGGTGCCGGGCATCGAGTTTCGGGTGTATGAGGGCGCGCGTTTGCTGGCTTGCAGTTATGTGCACGTGGGGAAAGAGGCCGTTTCGGCTACCTATTGTTTTTTTGACCCGGAGGAGACCAGGCGCAGTCTTGGCTTGTTTACCATGTTGCTGGAAATGGAATGGGCGCGTCGCATGGGCAAGCGCTACTATTACCACGGGTATTGCCACAGCACGCCCTCGCAGTTTGATTACAAGCTAAATTTTGAACCGCTTGAACAGTACGACTGGGCAGCGGATCAGTGGCTTGCCCTGTAAATCCGAATCCGGCAGGGTACTCCCTCTTGTTTTGACACCTGTTCCCACTTTTTCCCACATTTCCCACCATCAAGCATTTTCAGACCCGGGCCTTGGCCACAACAAGTCAATCTATGCAGTTTGACCAAGCCCAAACAACAAAAAAGCTGCCCCTTTAACTCCATAAAATTCAAACCCTTACCGATCAACCATCAGGGATGATCAATAATAACGCCCTTTCATATTTTTTTCGACCTCAGGAGAAAAAAATATGAAAGGGCTTTGTTATTGATCATCAATAGTTTAAATTTTTTTAAAAAAAATATGTATAAAAAAGTGTTGACAAGTGGTAAAATGTGGTAAAAGGGTGTACTTTTGTGGCGTTGGAATGAGGTAAATCATATCCCGTTTTCAGCACATACCTTTACATGAAACTCATCGGTGAATATCCCGTAGCGATTGACAACAAGGGCCGTCTGCGTCTTCCGACGGGCCTGTTGAAGCAATTGGGGGAGAAGCCCGAGGGGGAAAGCGGTTACGAGTTTGTGTTGAACCGCGGATTTGAGAAGTGCCTGACCCTGTATCCGAAGCCGGTGTGGGAGCAGATTTCAGCCCGCCTGAGCAAGTTGAATCGTTTTAACGACCGCAACCGGATGTTCCTTCGTTCCTTTTACTTAGGCGCTTCACCGGTTGATACGGACTCTGCGGATCGAATTCTGATACAGAAGCCGTTGATGGATTATGCGGTGTTGGGAGATCAAGCCATACTGATAGCCATGGACGACCGGATAGAGATTTGGTCGCCTGAACAATACAATGCCATGATGTCCATTGATCCCAACGATTTTGCCGACCTTGCCAATCAGGTCATGGGCGGCGGCGAAGATGGAGTTGGTGGAAAAGAAGGATCAGATTTGGACGAATTGCTGGGTTCCTTGCGCTGAGCGAAGTAAATTTGAGCGCTATGTACCACGAACCTGTCTTATTGCACGAATCGATTAATTGGCTTGATGTTCAGCCCCAGGGTGTTTACGTCGACGCCACATTCGGCGGCGGCGGGCATGCCCGGGCCATACTTGAAAAAATAAGCGGCAACGGCCGTTTATACGCCTTTGACCAGGATGCGGCCGCTTGGGCCAACGCCCAGCAGCCTCCTTTCGCCGGAAACGCTTCATTTCACCTAATCCGGTCTAATTTCAGGCATTTGAAACGACAACTGCGCGCCGAGGGATTGCGCATCGGCTCCATAGACGGCATTTTGGCCGATCTTGGGGTGAGCAGCTACCAACTCGACACCGCCGAACGCGGGTTCAGTTACCGCTTTGATGCGCCACTGGACATGCGCATGAACACGGCAGAGGGCGTCACCGCAGCCGATTTGCTCAATACCTACACCGCAGAACAATTGCAAACGGTATTTGGGGAATTCGGTGAAGTGCGCAACGCCCGCAGCCTGGCCATCGCCATCGTGCAGCAACGCCAAATGCGCCCTTTCCGTCAGATCAGCGAGTTGCTTGCAACCCTCGATCCACTTGTCCGCGGGGAACGACCCCGGTACCTTGCCCAGGTTTTTCAAGCCCTGCGCATGGAAGTGAACGACGAAACCGCCGCCCTGCGCGATTTTCTGGCCGATGCTTATGAGATGTTGAAGCCAGGTGGACGATTGGTGGTCATTGCCTATCACTCGCTCGAAGACCGCATAGTGAAAAATATAGTGAAAACCGGCAATGCAGAAGGGGTGGTGCAACAGGATTTCTACGGCAACATCGAAAGGCCATATGAAGTACTGACCAAAAAAGCCCTGACTCCTCCGGCCGCCGAAATCAGTGAAAACAACCGTTCCCGCAGTGCTAAACTGCGGGCCGCAGTCAAAAAGTAAACAAACAAACGTTAAACCTGCCGGCCGTCAACCGGTCGGCATAAACCCTCTACTATTATGCGTTACGCACTCGCTCTCTTTGCTGTGCTGGCACTCGCTTATTGTGCCCAGCCGGAAAAACCGGTGAACCCCGCCCCGCCACCCGCCCCCGCGGAAGCGCCGGCACCACCACCCGCCCCTGCACTGAATTCAGTGGAAACCATAGACCTGTGGTTCAAGGGCATCCAGGAAAATGAAGCCGCTCTGACAGTATCGGAAAATACCGTCACCCGGGGCGATTCCCCCGCCACCAAGTTAAAAACCTTTAAAGGGGCCGATGGCAAACCCGCCATCATCAAAGCCGAATTGATGGGCGACAAAATCCCGAACATGCAGGAATATTACCTGGATGCCAACGGTAAAGTGGTTTTGCTCCGCGAACTCATTATGGCTGGCGTGACCAACACGGAAAACCGTTTCTACTACAACAATGGCAAACTGATCAAAGCCCTTGGCCGCACCATTAAAGGCCGCATGGCCTGGGACTCTGTGCCGTTTAGCGATTATGTGAGCAAGAACCCCGAGCTGGACTTCCGACTGGACGCCGTTGTCGCTCAGGAGTCGGCCGACAACTACCTCAAAGGAAAATAAGATACGCACCCAGATGGCTAAGAAACTCGGCATCGGCGATTACCTGAATATTCCACAACACACCACCAACTGGGTGTTTGGTAACTTTCAGTTTCTGCTTTTTCTGTGTTTCTTAGCCATCGTGTACATCGCCAATGCCCACTTTGCCGAACGCAACGTGCGCGACATCCAACGCCTCCAAAAAGAAATCAAGGAACTGAAGTGGGAGTACACCTCCATCAAAAGCGAGACCATGTACCGTTCCATGCAATCCCAAATAGACCAAAACCTCGAACCAGTCGGTATTGACCTGAACAACAAAGGCCCCAAAGTCATCAAAGCAAAATAAACCTTCTCAAGCACCAAACCACCATCCATCATGCTGAACATCAAAAATGAAGTTCTTTTACGGGTGTACATCATGGCCGGCAGCGTACTGCTGGGTGGTTTGTTGTTGTGTGGACGATTATACCAAATTTCAGTGTTGCAGGCCCCCAAATGGCAAGCCAAGTCCGACAGCCTGTTTGTCAAATTTGTAAACGTAGAAGCCGACCGCGGCAACATCCTGGCCGACGACGGCAGCCTGCTGGCCACTTCCCTGCCTTTTTTCGATGTGCATTTTGACGCCAAGGCAGAAGGCCTGACGGACGCCATTTTTATGGAAAATGTAGACAGCCTGTCGTGGCTGCTGGCCACCTATATCGATCAACAATATACGCCGGGGGCTTATAAAGACTGGCTTACAAGCCTCCGTATGGCCAACGACAATACAACCGGCATCCGATACGTGCCCATTGCCAAAAATTTGCCGTATAACAAAATGCTGCAAATCAAAGATTTCCCGCTGTTTCGGCTTGGCCGATATAAGGGCGGACTGATTATTGAACAGACCTCGCGCCGCGAACGGCCGTTCAAACTCCTGGCACAGCGCACCATTGGTTATGTCCGTGAAGGTGCCTTGCCGGTGGGCCTTGAGGGCACTTATGACCAGGTTTTGGGTGGCTCGCAAGGCAAACAACTCATGATCCGGGTGCCGGGCGATGTGTATATTCCCATAAATGATTTGGCAGAAATAGAACCCAAAGCGGGCGACGACGTGGTGACCACGCTGGACATCAACATCCAGGACGTAGCCGAAAACGCCCTGTTGGATGCGCTAAAACACCACGATGCGGACCACGGTTGCGCCATCGTCATGGAAGTGGAGACGGGCGCCATCAGGGCCATGGCCAACATCGGCCGCACACCGGAAGGTTGGTGGGAAACATTCAATTATGCCGTGGGCGAACGCGTAGAACCCGGTTCCATGTTCAAACTGGCGTCTTTTATGGCCATGATGGAAGACGGATTTATTGACGATTTTTCCAAAAAAATACCGGTTTATAAAGGCAAAGTGCGCTTTTACAAAGAAGAACTCCTGGACGCTGTCAAACACGGCATGGACTCCATGTCTATCCGCCAGGTGTTCGCATTGTCCTCCAACGTGGGTACGGCCACCATGGTGCAGCAGTTTTACGGCGACACGCGCAAGTCGGCCAATTTCCTCCAACACCTCAAAGATTTTGGCTTAGACCTGCCCACCAACATCGAAGTGGGTGGCGAAGAATTGCCGGTGATTAAAAATCCGAAGGATCCGAAAACAGACTGGTCGGGTACCACTTTGCCGTGGATGAGCATCGGGTACGAACTGTTGCTTACGCCCTTACAACTGCTGCAATTTTACAACACGGTGGCCAACGACGGACGCATGATGCGGCCCTACCTCGTGCAGCGGGTAGAGCGGTACGGCAAAACCATCCGGGAGTTCAAGCCGGAAACGATCAAACGCAACATAGCCACCAAGCGCACCATTGCGAAAGCCCGGGAACTGCTTTTGGCAGTGGTGGAGGAAGGCACGGCTGAAAACATACGATCCGGTATGTACCAGATAGCGGGTAAAACCGGTACGGCCCAGCTGAATTACCACAAGTTCAAATCGCATGCAGGCATCCGGCACCAGGCGGGTTTTTGCGGATTTTTCCCGGCCAATAACCCCAAATATTCCTGCATTGTGGTGATCAGTGAGCCACGGCAGGCTGGTTTTCACGGTGCCGACGTAGCGGCACCCGTTTTTCGGCGTATTGCCGACCAGTGTTTTGCGCTGAAACCTGGCTTGCAACCGGCGGTAAATGACCGTGCGGCGCTTCCGCTGGTGTCTGCCAATATGCCCACGAAAGACGCAGGCCGCAAAGATGAACTGTCATACGCCATGCGCTGGTTGAAACTCACCGGATACGACCAGGCTACCGGCACCGATTACGCGGTGCTGATGCCTCGAAACGACTCTTTGATGGTGCAACCTCGGGTATTATCCGACAAACTGATCCCTTCAGTGGTTGGTATGGGCCTCAAAGACGCGGTGTACCTGCTCGAAAACCGGGGCTGCAAAGTGCGTGTCCGCGGCGTCGGCAAAGTAACCACCCAAAGCATCGCCCCGGGTACCCGGGCGGCGCGTCAAACCATAACCCTAAACCTCGAGTAATGACCCTACTGCTTGCCGATCTGCTGCAACACGTACCCACGCAATTGGTGCTGGGCGATGTCCACACCGGGGTGACCGGCGTAGGTGCCGACTCGCGCGCTGTGCGCCCGGGCGATGTGTTCGTGGCGGTGAAAGGCGTGCATTCAGACGGGCATCAATTCATTGTCGGTGCCATGGATCAAGGCGCAAAGGTCATAGTGGCAGAAACTTTGCCTGCCGATCCGCGCATTGGTCAGGAAGTGGTTGGTATTCGGGTGGAAAACAGTGCCGAAGCGCTTGGGTTACTGGCATCGGCCTGGTATGGGCATCCTTCGGCCACATTTTCCCTCATTGGCGTCACCGGCACCAATGGAAAAACCACTACGGCTACCTTGTTGTATCAGTTGTTTACACAGTTGGGTTACACCTGCGGTTTGGTGGGTACAGTGGAAAACAGGGTAGGGGATCAGATGGCGCCCAGTACCCATACCACCCCCGGTCCGGTGGCGTTGCAGCATCTGTTTCGGCAAATGGCCGACGCTGGCTGCACCCACGTATTTATCGAAACCAGCAGCCACGCCATTCACCAGCGCCGCATAGCAGGCGCTCAATTTCGGGGAGCGGTGTTCACCAACCTGACGCACGATCATTTAGACTACCACCAAACGTTTGCAGCGTACCGCGACACCAAAAAACAGCTTTTTGACGGCTTGCCACCCGAGGCGTCCGCTCTGGTGAATCTGGATGATAAAAACGGGGCGTTTATGTTGCAAAATACGCGCGCAGCCAAACACAGCTATGGACTAACCAAGCCCGCCAATTTTAAAGGCAAGGTGCTGGAAAACAGTTTATTGGGCTTACACATGATGTTTGACGGGCAACCTGTACACGCCCGCATGATCGGGTTGTTCAATGCGTACAACCTGCTGGCGGCTTATGCCGTAGCCCGGCTATTGGGAGAAGACAGTCAGGCCGTACTTACCGCCCTGAGCAACTTGCCTGGCGCCGAGGGCCGCTTCGATTGCATGCCACATCCCGGGAAAACCGGTGCCATGGGCATTATCGACTACGCCCACACGCCCGACGCGCTGGAAAAAGTGCTGGAAACCATCCGGGAGTTCAAGCGACCGCACGGACGAGTGATTACCGTAGTGGGTTGTGGTGGCGACCGGGATCGAACCAAACGGCCATTGATGGCTCAAGTGGCCGCACGGCTGAGTGAACAGGTGATATTTACGAGCGATAATCCGCGCAGCGAAGAACCGGAAGCGATTTTGCGGGAAATGGAATTGGGCTTAAGTTCCGAACAACTCCCCAAGACCATTGTGATCGAAAACCGGGAACAAGCTATCCGAACCGCCTGCCGCTTGCAGCAAAACGACGACATTGTGCTTGTTGCCGGTAAAGGCCATGAAAAATACCAGGAAATCAAAGGGGTAAAGTACCCTTTCGATGATAAAGCCCTTTTGCAGGTGGAAATGGCTAATGCCATCCCCTTGGGCAAGAGATAATAGTGGAGGGACTATTATGACGTTTGGCGGTTGAGGGGGCGATGAAAAATTGCCCCGCAACCAATTTTTGAAAAAGTGCTGCGAAAGTAATCCGTTTCTCTCGAATCATCAAATACTACACCAAAAATAAACAACAGGCTCAGGCCGCACCCGCTTAACACACCATGTTGTACCATCTGTTTGAATACCTGAACGCGAACTATGACCTGCCTGGCGCAGGCCTGTTCCATTACATCTCGTTCCGGGCGGGGGTGGCCATCGTATTGTCGCTGTTGATATCGCTGATCATCGGCAAACGCATCATTTTATGGTTGCAACGCCTTCAAATTGGTGAAAACGTGCGCAACCTGGGGCTCCAGGGCGAAAACCTGAAGGCAGGCACACCCACCATGGGGGGCATCATCATCATTGCCGCTACGCTTATTCCGTGTTTTTTGCTGGCGCGTTTGGACAATGTGTACATCCTGCTCATGTTGTTTTCCACCATTTGGATGGCGACCATCGGGTTTATCGATGACTACATCAAGGTGTTTAAAAAAGACAAAAAAGGCCTCAAAGGTATATTTAAGGTCATGGGCCAAATTGGCCTTGGACTGATTGTGGGCCTCACCATGTTGTGGAGCGACGAGATTGTGGTGCGCATGAGTCCCGAAAAAGCTGCCGTAAACCATTACGAAGTGGTCAAATACGTGACGGTGAAGGAAAATGATGCAACAGAAAGCCGCGAGCTCGTACACGTGAAAGCGCCGATTACCAACCTGCCGTTTATGAGCAGCAATGAGTTGGATTATGCCCGTTTCCTTTGGTTTTTGGGAGACCAGGCACAGCAATATGTATGGCTGATTTTTGTGGCCATGTGCATCCTGGTCATCACGGCTGTGTCCAATGGCGCCAACCTGACCGACGGACTGGACGGACTGGCCACCGGCGTTTCGGCCATAGTGATAGCCTGTTTGGCCTTGCTGACGTATGTGAGCGGCAACTCAGTGGCGGCAGATTTCCTGAATATACTCTTTATCCCGTACAGCGGCGAGCTGGTGATTTTTGCGGCCTGCCTGCTGGGCGGTTGCATCGGCTTTTTGTGGTACAATGTGTTTCCGGCGCGGGTATTCATGGGGGATACGGGCAGTTTGACCCTGGGTGGCATCATTGCCGCGTTGGCTATTGTCATCCGGAAAGAACTCCTGATTCCGCTGTTGTGCGGCGTGTTTTTGATTGAAAACCTGTCGGTGATCCTGCAGGTCTGGTATTTCAAACGCACCAAAAGAAAATACGGTGAGGGCCGGCGCATATTCCGCATGTCGCCCCTGCACCACCATTATCAAAAACTAAATTACCACGAGGTCACCATCACCGTCCGTTTCTGGATCGTGCAGGTATTGTTGGCTGTGTTAACCGTCATGACCCTCAAAATTCGATAAACAACACCATGAAAAAGCTGCAAAACATTGTTGTGTTGGGCTCCGGAGAATCCGGTGTGGGCGCTGCCTTGCTGGCAAAACGCCTCGGCATGACCGTGTTTGTGTCGGATAAAGGCCGCATACCCGACGTTTTTCGGGATGAGCTGTTGGAGGCGGGCATTGCGTTTGAAGAACAGCAACACGACTTGCCGCGCATACAGGCAGCCGACGCTGTGGTGAAGAGTCCGGGCATCCCCAATGCCTTGCCCATGATACAGGCTTTGCGCGCTGCCGGCACGCCGGTTTGGGGCGAAATTGAGTTTGCATGGCGCCATGCAGGGCCTTGCCGTGTGGCAGCGGTTACCGGCAGCAATGGCAAAACCACCACCACCACGTTGTTGCACCACCTGTTGGTGCAATCGGGCATTCCGGCGCGTGCGGGCGGCAACGTGGGTTACGCATTTGCCCGGTTGATTGAACAAGATTTGGCCGAAGGCCGACAGCATGACGCCGACCGCGTGTTTGTGCTTGAAATCAGCAGTTTCCAGTTGGAAGACACGGAAGCTTTTCGCCCGGACATTGCGCTGTTGCTCAACATCACACCTGATCACCTCGACCGTTACGATTACCAATTGGAAAAATACGCGGCCGCTAAATTCAGGATTGCCCGTCAACAACAACCCGGCGACCTGTTTTTGTACAATGCCGACAATCCGGCAACGGTAGATTTTTTGCATGCGCATCCGATCAGCGGTCCGGAGTTGCGGGGACTAAAACAACCTGCCGCAGCCGACGGGTTGCTGCATGCGGGAACACATGCATTTGATTTATCCCGCACCGCACTGCGCGGTCCGCACAATGCATTCAACGCCTTTTTTGCCATCGAAGCCGCTTTGTCATTGGGTGCCAACCCGGATCAGTTGCAAAAGGGCCTGAACACGTTTACGCCACCGGCGCACCGCATGGAGCCAGTGGGTGACATAAACGGCGTGGAATACATCAACGACAGCAAGGCCACCAACGTGGATTCGGTATTTTATGCCCTTTCCGCCATGCACAAACCGGTGATCTGGATAGTGGGCGGACAAGACAAAGGCAATGATTACAGCCAGATTTTGCCTTTGGTGGCCGAAAAAGTGCGGGCCATAGTATGCCTTGGAATAGACAATGTGCCCCTTTTCAAAGCTTTCGAATCTTTGCGCAAGCCCATGGTGGAAGTGCGCTCAGCCGAAGCCGCGGTGGCCCAGTCGGCCCTGCTGGCGCAAACAGGCGACGTGGTGCTCCTGAGCCCTGCGTGCGCCAGTTTTGACCTATTTACAAACTATGTGGAGCGGGGCGATTTGTTTCGCCAGGCCGTTCAACACATGATTGCTTCATCCGACAAACCCAAGCCGCATGTCATTAGGTAACCGAATAGCCGCAGAATTGCGGGGCGACCGCACGATCTGGATGATCATTGCCTTGCTGAGCTTGTTCAGCATATTGGCGGTGTATTCGGCCAGTGGTTCGGTGGCCTGGCAAAACAAAAACGGGAACACCACGGTGTACCTGATCGGGCACATTGCGCGCCTTGGTTTTGGGTTGTTGCTGGTGTATTTGTGCCACCTGTTGCACTACCGGCAATACCAGCGCATGGCGCCCTGGCTTATTTTGAGCACCATACCGTTGTTGGGCGTTACCTTGTTTTTTGGCATGGACATCAACGATGCCAGCCGATGGCTTCAAATACCGGGGTTGGGCGTCAGTTTCCAGACCTCCGAGTTTGCCAAAATTGCTCTGGTAATCTACATTGCCCGAGAGCTGACGCGCAAGCAGGACTACATTACGTCTTTCAAAGACGCTTTTCTGCCCATCATTGTGCCGGTCTTGATCGTGTGCGGCATGATTGCGCCCGCCAACCTGTCTACAGCCGCCTTATTGTTTCTCACCTGCATCGTGTTGATGTTTATCGGTCGGGTGAGCGTGCAGTACATCTTTCTGCTGATGGGTTTGGGTTTGGTGGTGTTTGCGTTTTTGGTGGCTTTGGGCCGTTTAGAGCCCGATATGGTGCGCGTAGAAACCTGGTACAAAAGGGTAGACGAATTTGTGAACAATGCAGACGGGGGCTATCAAGTGCAGCAGGCCAAAATAGCCATAGCCAACGGGGGTGTTTTTGGGGTAGGGCCGGGCAACTCAGTAGCCCGTAATTTCCTGCCGTACGCATACGCCGATTTTATTTATGCCATTATATGCGAAGAATACGGCATGGTTGGGGGCATTGTGTTGATTTCCCTGTATTTACTGCTGTTTTTCCGAACGGTCATTTTGGTTACGCGAAGTCCAAAGGCATTTGGTTCTTTTTTGGCCATTGGCCTCAGTTTATCCATCACCGTGCAGGCTTTGGCCAACATGGCGGTCAACGTAAACCTGTTGCCGGCAACAGGGCTCAACTTGCCCCTCATTTCGATGGGGGGCACCAGTTTGTTGTTTACCTGCATTGCGCTGGGCATGATCCTGTCTGTCAGTAAATACATTGAATCTTTAGAATGAGCAACAACAGCAACATACGGATATTGATCGCTGGCGGCGGCACGGGAGGACATGTTTTCCCGGCTATTGCCATTGCGGATGCTTTTAAAGCGCTGCATCCGAAAACGGATTTTTTGTTTGTCGGTGCCAATGGAAAGATGGAGATGGAGCGGGT
>JBMOHO010000091.1:0-12304 GCA_049317805.1 Saprospiraceae bacterium | reverse complement strand
AGACCAATGGGCAGGTGAATGTGCAAAGGCAACAGGATCATCTTGACGCCTATGTAGAACAGAATGGCGATCAGGCTGTATTTGAGGTAAACAAACCTTTCAATCACGTTGGCCAACACAAAGTACAGGGAACGCAAGCCCAGAATGGCAAAAATATTGGAGGAAAACACCAGAAACGGGTCGGTGGTGATGGAAAACACCGCCGGCACAGAGTCAAATGCAAACAGGATGTCTGTGGTTTCGACCACCAGCAACGCTACAAAAATGGGCGTGACGGCCGGCTTGCCTTGCTCTCTGGCAAAAAAACGTCCGCGGTAATGGCTGCGGGTAACCGGATAAAACCGTTTGACCAAGCGCACCACCGCGTGGTTGTGCACATCGTTTTCTGCATCATCCTTGTGTTGCAACATGCGCCATCCCGAAAACAACAAAAACGCGCCAAATACATAAAAAAGCCACTCAAAACGGTGCACCAAAGTAACGCCTACGGCTATCAACAGGCCGCGAAACAAAATCACCCCGACTATGCCCCAAAACAAAATGCGGTGTTGGTACTTGCGCGGAATATGAAACTGGGCAAACACCAGCGCCATCACAAACAGGTTGTCTATGCTCAGCGCCAGTTCCAGCAGGTAACCCGTCAGGTATTTCAAGGCGGCCTCCTCGCCGCCCATGGGTTCTATGATACCCATGCCCAACTGAAACCAGTGGCGCTGGTATGCAACAAAAATAAATCCTGTAAACGCAAGTCCTATTGCCACCCAAATAGACGAGGTCACAAAGGCCTCTTTCATGTTCGGTATGTGCGCGGTCTTATGGAAAACGCCCAAGTCAAATGCCATCAGCAAAGAGACCAAGGCGATGAATATTATCCACACCTGTGGTTCAATCATCTATATTTCGGTTGAAATGAATTGTTGAAAAAAAGGAAACCTTGGGGACGCAAAGATGTTGCCGATTCACCTCGAAACGCTAAAATATGACATTATGGGTAGAAATCTGCCAATGTTTCGACAAAACGGCAACAAAGGAGCACCAAATGCTTTTAATATCGCTTCCGCCTTGCGTACTTCGCGGGCCGATCACCCCCTCTCCTTACTGTAAACAGATCAACAACATCATCCCTACATGCGGAAAGCTGCTCTACTATTCATCCTGGTCATGCCGTGCCTGTTTCTGAAGGCGCAACAACAATATCCCGTGCAGTTTAGCTGGGGAACCGTTTTCTTTCCGGAAAATGCAACTGCATTTTTTAGACAATCCGACGTGGATCCAAACGAACTGGTGCACCAAACCTGTGTGCGCTATGTGCAATTTGAAACCTTGCCTTCCACACAGGCGCGCCGGGAAATGGAAGCGCAAGGCATCCGTTTTCTGGGGTATGTTCAAGTAAACACGTACCTCGTGTCGTTTCCGTATCCGGTTGCCGCTTCTGCCTGGGCGCCATACCGCGTTCGGAGTGTTGTGCCGGTGAATCCGGACTGGAAATTGGCCAAAACCCTGCGGGAAAAACCGTACGGCGAATGGGCGGTAGACGGTGCCAAGCTGCGCATTCATGTGCAGGTTTACCCGCATATGCCCATGGATGAAGCATTAACGAGCCTGGAAGCAGAAGGCATGACCATTTTAAATAAAGGCCGGGCAAACGGTTTCATCACCGTTTTGATTCCAGAAATCGATCTGCTCCGCGTCGCCGCCTTGCCCTACGTGCAAAGCATGGAACTGACGCCTCCGCCCGGCAAACCGGAAGACATCAATGGTCGGTCTATTCACCGGTCAAACCTGCTCGACTCCGACAGCCCGATGGGCAAAAAATACAACGGCGACGGCGTGGGCATTCTGGTGCGCGACGATGGCATCGTAGGGCCGCATATTGATTTTGCAGGCCGGTTATTCAACCTGACCAACAGCCAGACCGGAACGCATGGCGACGGTGTGGCGGGCATCATGGGCGGTTCGGGCAACCTGAATCCAACCAATAAAGGCATGGCCTCCGGCGCTGATGTGTACGTCCTGAATTACGATTATAGTTTTCAGGATCAAACGCTCGACCTGCACGTCAACGACAACGTAAAGGTTACCAATTCTTCCTATTCCGACGGTTGCAACCAGGGATACACCTTTGCCGCTCAAACGGTTGATGAACAGCTTTACCTCTTTCCCACGCTCATGCACGTGTTCTCTGCCGGCAACTCCAACAGCCAGGATTGCGGGTACGGCGCAGGCGATCAATGGGGCAACATAACGGGTGGCCATAAAATGGCCAAAAACGCCATCGCTACCGCCAACCTCAACGCCAACAGCGCTTTGGAGGGCTCTTCCAGCCGAGGCCCGGCCAAAGACGGACGGTTAAAGCCGGACATTGCCGCCCACGGCCAGGGACAAATATCCACCGACCCCAACAATACATACCAAACCTTTGGCGGCACGTCAGGCGCTGCCCCGGGCATTGCCGGGTGTCTGGCACAACTGTTTCACGCCTATAAAACCCTCCACAGTGGCCAGGAGCCGCCTGCCGGGTTGCTCAAGGCCGCCATGCTCAACACTGCAAACGATTTGGGCAATGCGGGCCCGGATTTCAAATTTGGCTGGGGGCACGTCAATGCCGGAAGGGCGCTGGAGACCCTGGAAGGCAACACCTGGCTCAGCGGGCAGCTTGACCAGGGCGGAAGCATCAACCACACCCTGACCATTCCGCCAGGCACACGCCGCCTTCGGGTGATGCTGCTCTGGGTAGACCCTCCTGCGTCCACTTTTGCCGCTACCGCATTGGTAAACGACCTGGACATTCGGGTCACCGACCCGTCGGGTGCCACTCAACTACCCTGGCTCCTTGATCCAACGCCCAATCCGGCGTTGCTGGACGCGCCTGCCGGCAAAGGACGCGACGCGCTGAACAACATGGAGCAAGTATGGATAGAGAATCCGGCAGCGGGGCTGTATACCGTCAACGTGAGCGGATTCAGCATTCCGGAAGGCCCACAAGAATATTTCCTCGTCTGGTATTTGGAAGATGACCGCGTCAGCTTAACCTATCCGGCCGGAGGCGAAGCGCTGATTTCCGGTCAAAGCATCCGCATGCACTGGGATGCCTGGAGCGAAAATGGCGACTTTAACCTGGCTTATTCTACCGACGGCGGACTGAGCTATCTGCCCATCAGCACCCAAACAGGGGAAAAACGGGCATTCAACTGGCAAGTGCCCAACACCGTCAGCGGTCAGGTGCATTTCCTGTTGCAACGGGGCGCTCAAAGCGACACGACGGACTTTCCCTGCACCATTTCCCCGATACCCGCCAACATCAAGGTGCAACGCGTTTGTCCCGATTCCATGACAGTTTCTTTCTCTGCCATCCACGACACTTTAGCCAGTAACGTGTACCTCCTGGGCGAAAAGTTCATGGAAATAAAAGGACAAAGTGCTGTGGGTGCCACGGAACTCACCCTGCCAATTGAAGACCCGCATCTCGAAAAATGGTTTGCCGTAAGCGCTGCGCACTCAAACGGGCTTGCGGGACGCCGCTCAAATGCCATTCGACACGGCGGGGGCTTGCTCAATTGCATTCAACCCGACAACATCTACGTGGTAAAACTCCTTTCACCAGGTACCGACGCCATCATCAGTTGCGCCCCACAACAAAAACCTGTTACCGTATTGGTGCGCAATGAAGGCTTGAATGTCATTTCCGGTGCCCGGTTGTACCAACAAGTGGGCAACCAGCCCATCGTTTTCGAAAACCTGCCGGATATTCCAGCCGACTCCTCCCTCGAATTTACGTTTGCAACACCCGTTACCCTTACCGGCAGCGGCAACTTCAACATGCGTGTCTGGACAGACTACGCACCGGAAGACTATCTTTTCAACGACTCCTTAACCCTCTCGCTGCCCGTCGTTACACAATCGGTAGACCAGTTTTTTACCGAAAACCTGAATGGCTTTGCGTTTCCGCCCTCCGGCTGGATAGCCGGAAACCCGGATGGCGCAATCACCTGGGCACCCACGTCCACGGGGTTCAACATCACGGGTGCCAATGGCCAGCCCACCAGGGCCACGTATCTTGAATGCTACAACTACGCCGCCCGAGGACAGGAAGACAACCTGTACCTGCCCCCGCTGGATTTGAGCAAGGTAACTGATCCGGCCCTGACTTTTGCACTCGCCTATGCGCCCATCTCTGGCGCGTACATCGACGGCTTGCGGGTGGAAGCATTTCCAAATTGCGATTTAAGTGCAGATCCAATTGTCTTGTGGTCCAAAAGCGGCGTCGATCTGGGCACGACAGGCAGTTCGTCCACTCAGTTTTATCCCAACAGCCAGGACGACTGGCGTTTTGAACTCATTGACCTGAAAGACTTTGCCGGACAACAGATTATCGTGCGTTTTGTGGGTACAAACGACTATGGAAACAACATTTATCTGGATGATATTGCTTTTACCAGTTCGGTTATTGCGCCGCCAGTGGCAGCAATTCAGACCGAATCCGACACGGTTTGTCGTTTTGAACCTGTAGCATTTAGCGCAGCGCCACAAGCAGGCAACAGCATCTTTTCGTGGTTTTTTGGCACTTTTGCAGATCCAGGCAGTGCTGTTGGGCCCGGACCGCATTTTGTCACGTTCAACACACCAGGTTCAAGAACCGTCACATTGGAAGTCAATAACCCTGCCGGAGCCGATACGGCACTGCTGAAGGTTTTTGCGCGCAATGCGCCCGTAGCCAATTTCAATGCGGCTGCCGCAGGACTGACGGTAAACCTGAGCAATGCGTCTACCAATGCTGATGTGTATTTCTGGAATTTTGGAGACGGCAATGTCAGCACGGAAAAAAATCCAACGCACCAATATGCCATCCCGGGAACCTACACCGTGTCACTCGAAGCGCTAAGCCTTTGCGGTGCCGCGATAAAAACGAAGGATGTTTCGCTTACTGTGGGTGTACGGGATATCTCCGACAAGTTGCAAGTGCGCATTTTACCCAACCCGAACGACGGTGTATTCAGCGTTTACCTGTCAGGTCAACTCCAAGGTGAGGCCGTTTTGAATATCCTCGATGCGCAGGGCAGGCTAATCCACCAAAGGACAACATTGTTGACAGGAGCAGACACCGCTATACCGTATTTTGGATTGTCTTTGAGCAAGGGCTTATACCAACTGCAAGTGGTTACCGATGCGGGCTGGGCTGCTTATCCGGTGGTGGTTTGGTAACTCAGCCAACCGCATCGAGCGCAGCCATAAACCCGCAAACAGCATGTTAAAAATTGCCTGGTCGCCCATTTACCGGTACGCATTGCCGGAAGGACACCGGTTTCCGATGCAGAAGTACGACCTGCTGCCCGAGCAGTTGTTGTATGAAGGCACGGTGACGGAGGCCAACTTTTTTCATCCGGGGCTATTGGACAAACAGGTGGGGCTGATGACGCACACGGAAGCTTATTGGGACAAATTAGAAAACCTGACCCTGAGCAGAAGCGAGGAACGCGCCATTGGGTTTCCCATTACGCCGCAGTTTATCCGGCGCGGACGACACATAGCCCAGGGCACAATCGAGTGCGCCCTGTATGCCCGCCAGTTTGGTTGCGCACTGAATACCGCAGGAGGAACCCACCACGCTTTTGCCGACAGAGGTGAAGGGTTTTGTTGTTTCAACGACATGGCGGTGGCTTCCAATTTCCTGTTGGCAGAGGGCCTGGTCAAACAAATACTGGTCATAGACCTCGATGTGCACCAGGGCAACGGCACCGCGCACATCATGCAGCACGAACCGCGGGTATTTACCTTTTCCATGCACGGCGAACGCAATTACCCCCTGCGCAAAGAACAATCAGACCTCGATGTGGGCCTGCCCGACGGCATGGAAGACGATGCCTACCTGAAACTGCTGCGGGAGCATTTGGGAAAGCTGTTCGACGCAGTACAGCCTGATCTGGTGTTTTATCAAAGCGGAGTGGATGTGTTGGCCACAGACAAGCTCGGGCGCCTGGCGTTGAGCCGGGAAGGCTGCAAACAACGCGACCAACTGGTGCTGGAAACCTGCAAGCGTGTGGGCGTACCCGTGGCAGTGAGCATGGGAGGCGGGTATTCGCCTCGGTTAACCGACATCATTGAGGCACACGCCAACACCTTCCGGGTAGCACAGGAGCTGTTTTTTTAAAATTATTTGTCACGATAAGATTGCCTGCGACCGATAAAAGATTTACCTTTGCAGCCCGAATTTATCGGACCACTAACATCACCAACAAAAAAGGAGAATTTTCATGCTGATCGTTGAAGTCAAAGAAGGCGAAACAATTGACAAGGTACTCAAGAAGTACAAGCGCAAATTTGAACGCGCTGGCATCCTGAAAGAATTGCGTCGCCGCAAAAATTTCAATAAACCGTCTGTATCGCGCCGCACGGAAGTGCTCAAAGCGATTTACAAAGAGCAGACATACGGATACAAGAACGAGTAATACGCCAAATCGGCGTATCTTGTGGGATGGAAATGTTCCACGATCTTGCGTTCTTCCAATACCTGACCCACGAACGGCGTGCCTCTGCGCATACCCTGGTGGCCTACAAGCGTGATTTAGCTCTATTTCTGACATTTATTGCTGAAAAATACAGCCTTACTTCGGTCAACGAAGTGAGGCATCCCCACATACGGTCATGGATGGTCAAGTTGTTGCACGAAGGCAATGCCACCCGGAGCGTAAACCGCCGTTTGTCTTGCCTCAAATCGTATTTTCGGTTTTTGAAAAAGCGAGGACTGCTCACGCAAGATCCCATGATCAAAGTGGTGGCACCCAAAACCGGCAAACGCCTGCCCGTGTTTTTGCCGGAATCCGAGTTGCGCACACTTTTCTTTGACACTGATTTTCCGGATACCTATGCCGGCAAACGCGACCGCCTGTTGCTCGAAATGCTGTATGCTACGGGCCTGCGCCGCTCAGAGTTGGCCGGGCTGACCCTTTCCGACGTAGATTTTGAGCGCAACGTGTTGCTCATTCGGGGAAAAGGCAACAAAACCCGCATCGCGCCCATTGGCCCGTGGCTGCTTGACATGATTCGCGCTTACCTCCTCTCGCGCAGTGAAACACATCCCGATGCGGCGGCGTGGCTTTTTCTCAACGCCAAGGGAGAAGCCATGCGCGGCGAAGGCGTGTACTACATTGTCCACAAATATTTGTCGCTGGTGAGTACCGCCGAACAACGCAGTCCCCACGTGCTCCGGCACTCGTTTGCCACCCATTTGTCCAACGGCGGCGCCGAATTGAATGCGGTGAAGGAACTGCTGGGCCACTCCAGCCTCGCCGCTACGCAGGTGTACCTCCACAACAGCATCGAGCGCCTGCAGGAAGTGTATGAGAAAGCGCATCCGAAGGGAGAGTGAGGGGATTTGGGATTTGGGATTTGGGATTTCGGATTTGGGATTTCGGATTTGGGGAAAAGTTTTTTAAAACAAAAAATATCATAACAGCGGGATTTGATTTCATAAACCACTTATATTTGCCTCCTCAAATCCCACACCACACCCCCAACCTTTATATCAAACATGCTTAAACGCCTGTACATCCGCAATTATGCATTGATCGAGGAACAGGAAATCCTGTTTTCCGACCATTTAACGATCATTACGGGGGAAACGGGCGCCGGTAAGTCTATTTTGCTGGGTGCTTTGGGCCTGGTGATGGGCGACCGTGCAGATACCAAGGTTTTTTACCATGAAGGCGAAAAATGCGTGGTGGAAGCGCAATTTGACGTGAAAGCGTACGACCTGGCCGATTTTTTTCAGGAACAAGAACTGGATTACGACGACGAAGTGGTCATCCGAAGGGAACTGTCGGCCAGTGGCAAAAGCCGGGCTTTTGTGAACGACACCCCGGTGAACAACGCCGTGTTGAAACGCCTCACGGAAAATTTGGTGGACCTGCACCAACAGTTTGACACCCTCGACATCCATAATGTCAATTTTCAGCTGCGGATGATAGACGCGTTGGCCGATAACAAAGACCGGCTGAAAGCATATCAACTGGAATTTCGACAGTATACGGTACAAGTGCATCGGCTCGAAGCATTAATCGCCCGGCGCGACAACAGTGCCCGCGATCAGGAATTTCTCCAGTTTCAGCTGGAGGAATTGCACAAAGCCGGACTGGCTGCCGGCGAGCAGGAAGCGCTGGAAAATGAACTGGTGCGCCTCAGCCATGCCGAAGACATCAAACGGGCCTACGGCGAAGCGTATAACTATTTGCTGGACAGCGAACAAAATATTGTAGGCCAATTACAAGAGATCGGCAGAAGCTGGAGCAGTACCCGAAAATTGTCGACCATGCTCCAGGGCATGAGCGAACGCCTAGAAAATGCGCTGGTCGAATTGCAGGAATTGGCCAAAGACTGTGAGCGCATTGCAGACGCCACAGAGTACAGCCCCGAACGCCTTGCTGAAGTGCAGGAGCGCCTCAACCTGCTCTATAAATTGCAGAAAAAACACGCGGTTGCCGATACGCATGCTTTGCTGGAACTTCAATCCGCCATGGAAAATCAGTTGGGTGATTTTACCAATCTGGACGCCGACATCCAGCAAACCGAGCAGCTTTTGCACGATCTGGAGGCTTCCCTGCGCGCACAAGCCGAGGTGTTGGGCGCACACCGCAGGGCCGTAACCGAGGGGTTTGAACAAAAAGTACAGGGCTTGCTTCAACAATTGGCCATGCCCCATGCGCGCCTGAAAGTGGACGTGCAGGCCTCTGAAAAACTGGGGCCAACCGGTCTGGATGACGTGCAATTCCTCTTCGCCACCAACGTGGGCAGCCGTTTCCTGCCGATTAAAGACGTGGCCTCCGGCGGTGAATTGTCGCGGCTTACCCTTTGCGCCAAAAGTTTGGTAGCCGATGCCATTCCGTTGCCTACCCTCATTTTTGACGAAATTGATTCCGGGGTCAGCGGCGATGTATCGCTCCAAATGGGTTATCTGTTGCGCAACTTGTCGGCCCGCCACCAGGTGGTGAGCATAACGCACACGCCACAGGTGGCCGCCCGAGCAGACCGCCATTATTTTGTGTACAAAAAAGTAGACGACAACCGAACGGTCACGCAAGTCCGTTCGCTCAATGAAGACGAACGCGTAAGGGCCATTGCCGTGATGCTCAGTGGCAACCCGCCCAGTGATTCGGCCCTGAAAACGGCGGCAGAATTGATGCACGGCAGCGTTTAGCGCTTTTTCGGGCGTTTATGCTGTCCCGATACCAATAAATGCTGACAACATATTGGAAGCACATCAGCTTACTTTAACTTTGTATAGGCATACTAAACGAATTCATTCTTTAGTTGTTAGGGAGTTCATAATCCATTTTACAAACCGATGAAAATCAAGCTACATGTCCATTCCATTGCCCTTTCGCACATGGCGCAGCCATTACCGGTGTTGCATCCTGTTTTTGATGCTGCCTTATTGGGCGCAGGCGCAGTTTCCCAATCCGGCATCCCTCAACACCGCTGCAAACGGCCCGGTGGCCATATTCCCCATCGGCACTTTTGATACCAACTGGTACGCGGCGGCAGGCGATGTCAACGGGCCAACCACAGCATTTGTACCCTCCACTGTTGTGGGGAAATGCGACCCCACGTGGTTCACGAGTCCTTTCCCCAATGCTGAGTGGATCAACTACGATTTTGGAAATGTCGAGGGGCCTTGCGACCACAAGGCGCAAGGCTGCATTGACGTCTATTTTCGCCGCGAAATCACCCTGCCCGCTACCAATACCTGTGGCCTGCCCATCACTGAAAACTACTGTTTGGGTATGGATTTTTACGCTGATAATGCTGTTTTCAACATCAAAGTCAATGGAATAACCAATTTTCAATACACCGATCCAAAAGATCCGTACGACTACCCCGGTTTTTTCACCGTGACCTCCGTGAACCTTTGCGAAGGGTGGCAAGGCGGTACCAATACCATTTTGGTGCACGTCAAAAGCTGTCCGTCGCTGTCGGGATTTTTGGCGCAGGCCAACAATGTTTTTGTCGATGATGATTTTGACGGGGTGGTCAATACCATTGATATTTGTCCCGGTACCCCTGGCGGAACGTTTGTGGACAGCAGCGGCTGTCCGGCCGTGCCCACCGCATCCAGCAGCGGGCCGGTTTGTGCAGGCATTCCGTTGCAGTTGAATGCCGACTTACCGGGCATGCCATCGTACGACTGGTCGGGCCCAAACGGGTTTGCAGACAGCGTTCAGCAGCCGGTGGTTTTAAATGCCGTTCCCGGTACGTACAGCGTTACGGTAACCAGCCCGTCCGGGTGTTCGGAAGTGGCAAGCACCACCGTAAGCGCTTTTTTGCCGGTTTTTCCGATGGATACAACGGTTTGCAACGGCGCATTGGCCACACTCAGCGCAGCAGGAGGCGGGTCGTACACCTGGAGTTCCGGAGACAGCACAGCAGTGGTGCAAGTGGGGCCGGGTAATTATTCGGTAGTGGTGACCAACCAGGGTTGTTCGGCATCGGGCAGCGTAACGGTGCAAAACAACGTGGTGAACGCGGTGATCGGTGGCATTTTGCAGACGTGCAACAACGACAGCAGCAGCCTGACCGCTTCCGGTGGAACGCAATTTCTGTGGAATACCGGCGATACAACGGCAGTTGTGGAAGCCTTATCCGGATTGTATTCGGTAACGGTCACTGAATCCGCTTGCACGGACACGGTTTCCGTTTTTGTAAACAATTCAAGCGTGTCCATTGCTGCCAACGCGTTCGCTGCCACGTGCGGAGAAGTGAACGGCCAAATAACCGTCGTAGCAACGGGCAACGCAGCGCCTTTTCAATATGCCATTAACGGAGTGGATTTTCAACCCCTGTCCACATTCAGCAGCCTGGCAGCGGGCAATTACACCGTGCAGGTACGCGACAGCAATGGTTGTAGTGCATCACAGGTGTTGGAAGTGGACAACATTGAAGGCTTGAATCCGCCCGAATTGTCGGCAACGCCTGCTTCTTGCGGACAAAACAACGGCACCATCACCGTACTGGCAACGGGTGGCAGCGGCACGCTGCTTTATTCCATTGATTCCGTCAATTTTCAGGTTTCAAACGTGTTTCTGGCGCTGACGCCAGGCCCTTATACCGTGTTTGTGGTGGATTCAATTGGCTGCAACACCTCGCAGTCCTTCACCGTGGGATCTGTTGAGGCCTTACCCCTGCCCACATTGACGGTTGGGCCCACAGCTTGCGGCGAAAACAACGGGACAATTGTTTTGCAAGCTCCATTTGGCGACGGGGCATACGAGTATTCCCTTGATGCTGTTCTTTTTCAGGTTTCGAATGTCTTCGACGGATTGGCGTCAGGCGTCTACACGGTATTCATCGTTGATTCACTGGGTTGTAGCAGCGCACAAGTGGCCACCATTGCATCCAGTGTACCACTTGGCCCGATTGTGGTTGCAAGCACCCCCGCTTCCTGCGGATTGCTCAACGGGGTGGTCAACATTACCGTTTCGGGTGGAAGCGGTTCGTATCTATTTTCCTTAGACGGTACGCCGTTGCAAAGCAGTGGTACATTTGAAAACCTGGCACCCGGAACCTACCTGGCTCTGGCCCAGGATGCATCGGGTTGTGCCGACAGCCTTCTGGTAACCGTAGGTCAAACGGAAAAACCCGAAATTTTGAGCGTTTTCGGCACGCCTGCCAATTGTGGGCTGGACGATGGGACACTCACCGTCACGGCCAACAATGCGTACCTCTACGCGCTGAACGGCAATGTTTACCAACTGTCACCGGTTTTTGAAGGCTTGCCTGCGGGTGGTTATCTTGTGCAGGTGCAGGATTCTTTTGATTGCATTGTAGACACGTTGGTAGAAATTGATTTGATTTGTGATGTCTATATTCCAAACGTATTTTCACCTGATGATGACGGATTTAACGATTATTTCCGGGCCTTTTCCAACATTGGAGCAGGCTGGACGGTGGAAAAACTGATCATTTTTGACCGCTGGGGCGATATGGTGTACAGCAGGCAGGCATTTTCGTTAGACGATGCCGACCAGACTTGGTGGGACGGCCGTTTCCGGGGAGAAGACATGCTTCCGGGTGTATATGCGTATTTTATAGAATTACAAGATATAAAAGGTCAAAATCGCGTGTTTAAAGGGGATGTTACCTTGATCCGATAAAAGGCTTGCGCCACACTCAGCGCATACCTGCGTTTGTTTTTTAACCACAGAGGAGGGGAGGTTAAGGGAGAAAATGCCGCCTCCCTTAACCTCCCTTACTCCGTGGTCAAGAAAAACCGCCGAAGGCGGCAAAACCTCCCTTAACCTCCCCTCCTCTGTGG